>NZ_RZSA01000696.1:0-3656 GCF_003998075.1 Mesorhizobium sp. M2A.F.Ca.ET.037.01.1.1
GATCGATCAGCGCGGCTTCGTCGCCAATCTGGAGCGGCTTCTGGTCGTGGTCGACGAGGGCGTCGTCGGCCGCTTCGCCGCCTACCTTGCCGGCGTCATCGGCGCCGGCAAGCCGACGACGGTGCTGCATTCGAGCGGCGAGACCGATGCCGAGCCGACCGAGGGCCTGCATCTGGAGGAAATCGAGAAGGGCGCCGAGGACAGCCGCGAGGCGACAAGGGAGGGCGACGAGGAGCCGATGCGCGAAGCGCCGGTCACCCGCCGCCAGCATGAGGTGCTTTCCGCCGAGGCGGTCGCCAGCGAGGCGCGCAAGGGCTACGGCATGCTGCTTGTCGGCCTCGGCCGCGCCGTCACTGCCAAGGGCGGCTTCTCGCACCGGCTGAACGAAGTCGCCGGCGCCTTCGACGGGCCGCTCTGCCTGGTGCTGAAGCCGGCGAGCGCCGGTCGCCAGATGCCGAAACTCGATCCCGGATCGGGCAAGATACTGGTGCCGGTCAACGGCACGGCGGTTGCCCGCCGGGGCGCCGAGCTGGCGCTCGCGATAGCGGCGGTTACCGGCGCGCCGGTCAAGATGCTCTATGTCGCGCGCGGCGGCCGCGACGAGCCGCGCGACACCGTCTCGCATCGCCGCCGCGAGGCGGTTTTGAAGGACATCGTCGCGCTCGCAGACCGCTACGGCGTCGAGATCGAGACCGCCATCAGAAGCCGGGCCGCGGCCGCCGACGCCATCGCCCGCCAGGCCGGCCGCAACGTGTCGCTGATCGTCATGGGCGTATCGCGGCGGCAGGGCGAGGAACTCATCTTCGGCGAGACGACGACGGCCGTCCTGCGGCGCGGCCCGTGTCCGGTGGTGCTGATCTCCGACGAGCGGGTGCAACGCGACGAGAGTGAGCGCGAGGCCGTGCGCACGGGGGCGGGGACCGGGTGAAGGGAGAGCCCTCGCTTCAAAGTCGGCCTGGATCGGTTATCTTGCTGCGCAAGGAGGCGTTGATGAGCTTCAGCACAAAACCTCTCGACATGGCCACCTGGCCGGATTTTGCCGCGCTGGTCGAGCGGCACAATGGCGTTTGGTGCGGCTGCTGGTGCATGGCGTTCCACGCCAAGGGTTCGGGCGCGGTGGGCAATCGCGAGGCAAAGGAGGCGCGGGTGCGCGAAGGCAGCACGCATGCCGCGCTCGTCTTCGATGGTTCGGCTTGTGTCGGCTGGTGCCAGTTCGGGCCGACCGGCGAACTGCCGCGCATCAAGCACCGGCGCGCATACGAGGATGGGCAGGCGGTGTTGCCCGACTGGCGCATCACCTGCTTCTTCTCCGACAAGGCCTTTCGCGGCAAGGGCGTGGCCGCGGCAGCCCTTGCCGGCGCACTGGCCGAGATCGGTCGTCTCGGCGGTGGCACGGTGGAAAGCTATCCTGAGGACGCACAAGGGCGCACCGTCGCCGGCGCCTTCCTGCACAACGGCACGCTGGCGATGTTCGAGCGCCAAGGTTTCAGCCGCAATCGCCAGATCGGTAAGCACCGCTGGGTGGTTGAGAAGAGAGTGGCGGCGCGGGGTTGAAGCATATATATGATTATTTGCTAATATATACTGGGAAGGAACGATCAGAACGGGAGAACGACGATGGCCGCCTATCTGATTGCCGATGTCGATATCACCGACATGGCCATGTTCGACGAGTACAGACGCGAAGTCCCGGCGACCGAGGCCCGCTATGGCGGGCACTATCTGGCGCGGGGCGGTGCGACGCGGGTGCTTGAAGGCGACTGGGAGCCGCACCGTCTGGTCATTATCGAGTTTCCCGACATGGCCGCGATCACCGCGTGGTACGACTCGCCGGAGTATGAGAGGCTGAAGCAAATCCGTTTCCGCTGCGCCCACACACGCATCATCGCCCTCGAAGGAGTGGCTCCTGCCTGACGGTCCAAGGCTGACGGCTGCGGTTCACTTGCCTTCGAAGAACCTGTGGATCGCTTCGTCCAGCTGCTCGATGAGTTCGGCGTTGCGGGTGCTGCCGGCCCAGATCAGCGCGTTGAGCCGCATGTCCTTGTTGAGGAAGTTCACCTTCCCGGTATCGAGCAGATACTGCGCAACCGCGAAGTGCCGCCCCTTGATGGCTTCGATGAGGGCGCTGTTTCGCCCTGTCTTGTCGGCCGCATTGACGTCCGCGCCATGCTCGACCAGGAGCGTGACGGCATCGAGATGCCAGTTCCCTGCCGCTTCGATCAACGCCGTGCGGCCATTGTAGTCGGCGCGCGCGTCGATATCGATCTGAGGGTGTCGCACCAGCGCCTGGATGCAGTCGTAGTGACCCTTGGCCGCGGCCAGGCTCAAAGGCGTGCTCTTCCATTTGTTCCTGGAATTGACGTCGATCGCCGGCCGCGCGATCAAGGCTTCGAGCACTGCCATGCGGGCATTGTGGGCGGCAAGATGCAGCGCAGACCAGCCGCCTTCGTCGGTCTGGTTGATGTCCGCCCCCGCCGCGAGTTCGGCACGTACGGTCTCGGCGTCGCCTTTCTCGGCTGCGACCAGCAGGTCGGACCAATTTCTGGCGTCTTCGGCTTCCAAGCTTGCCGTCACTGCAATGTTCCCCGGAACATGGTTCGTACCGGCAGCAGGCCGGCAGTTATCAGTTTGCGGCTTCCCCGGCTGAAGGTTCCACAGTAACCGGCATCGGGCAAATGGATTTTCGCGCTAGCCAACGCGTGGCTCCGCTCGGCATTGATTTGAGTGGATGCTAATATAACATAGCCCCTTTCCAAAGGAGCTTGGCATTCCGCGAATGGCCGGCCAGGAGTTGCAGTACCGGACAGCGACCCGCGACGACATCGAACGGATTTCGGCGCTGATGGGGCTGGCGATCGCCGAGCTGCAAAAACCCTTCCTCGATGACGCCCAGATCGAATCCAGCCGCGCCATCATGGGCCTCGACACCCAGCTCATCGATGACGGAACCTACTTTGTCGTGACCTGCGCGGGAGCGCTCGCCGGCTGCGGTGGCTGGAGCAGGCGCTCGACCATGTACGGCGGCGACAAGACGCCCGGGCGCAGCGCGGCATTGCTCGATCCCGCCAGGGACGCCGCGCGCGTCAGGGCGATGTACACGCATCCCGATTTCGTGCGGCGCGGCGTTGGCCGCCTCATCCTGTCCCTTTGCGAGGACGCGGCGCGGAAGGAAGGCTTCCGGCGTGTCGAGCTCGGCGCGACTATGGCCGGAGAGCCGCTCTACCGGGCATGCGGCTACCAGCCGGGCAAGAGGATCTTCGACGACACCGGCGGCGCGCCGGTGCCGATCGTGATGATGTGGAAGACGATCTGAGAGGGAGAGCTCGATGGCCGCTTATCTGATTGCAGACGTCGATGTCACTGACATGGCCATGTTCGACGAGTACCGGCGGGAGGTGCCGGCAACCGAGGCTCGCTATGGCGGGCATTATCTCGCGCGCGGCGGCACGACGCGAGTGCTCGAGGGCGACTGGGAGCCGCACCGCCTGGTCATAATCGAGTTTCCCGACATGGCCGCGATCACCGCGTGGTACGACTCACCGGAGTATGAGAGGCTGAAGCAAATCCGTTTCCGCTGCGCCCACACACGCATCATCGCCCTCGAAGGGGTGGCTCCTGCCTGACGGTCCAAGGCCGACGGCTGCGGTTCACTTGCC
>NZ_RZSA01000697.1:0-3654 GCF_003998075.1 Mesorhizobium sp. M2A.F.Ca.ET.037.01.1.1
ATCCAGCACCAGGCGGCCGAGCTCGACTATGCGCCGGCTTTCCAGATGGGCCATCCCATCGTGTTCGAGCTGGCGAACCGGCTCGTCGATATCGCGCCGAAGGGCATGGACCATGTCTTCTTCACCAATTCGGGTTCGGAATCGGTCGAGACCGCGCTGAAGATAGCGATCGCCTATCACCGTGTCAGGGGCGAGGGCTCGCGCACCCGTCTGATCGGCCGCGAGCGCGGCTATCACGGCGTCAATTTCGGCGGCATCTCGGTGGGCGGCATCGTCTCCAACCGCAAGATGTTCGGCACGCTGCTCGGCGGCGTCGACCATCTGCCGCACACGCACCTGCCGGAGAAGAACGCCTTCTCGAAGGGCGTGCCGGAGCATGGCGCGGAGCTCGCGAACGATCTCGAGCGGCTGATCGCGCTGCATGACGCCTCGACCATCGCGGCCGTCATCGTCGAGCCGGTCGCCGGGTCCACCGGCGTCATCCTGCCGCCGAAGGGCTATCTGCAGAAGCTTCGGGAAATCTGCACGAAGCACGGCATATTGTTGATTTTCGATGAAGTGATCACCGGTTTCGGCCGCCTCGGCGCGCCGTTCGCGGCCGACTATTTCGGCGTCACGCCGGATATCATGACGACAGCCAAGGGCGTTTCCAACGGCGTCATCCCGATGGGCGCGGTGTTCGTCAAGAAGGAGATCCACGACGCCTTCATGACCGGCCCGGAACATATGATCGAGTTCTTCCACGGCTATACCTATTCGGGCAATCCGATCGCGTGCGCCGCGGCGCTCGGCACGTTGGACACCTACAAGGAAGAGGGCCTTTTGACCCGCGGCGAGGAACTGGCTCCTTACTGGGAAGACGCGCTGCATTCGCTCAAGGGCGAACCGCATGTCATCGACATCCGCAACATCGGCCTGATCGGCGCGATCGAGCTGGCGCCGATCGCCGGCAACCCGACCAAGCGGGCGTTCTCGGCTTTCGTCAAGGCCTTCGAGCGCGGCGCGTTGATCCGCACCACCGGCGACATCATCGCGCTGTCGCCGCCGCTGATCATCACCAAGGGCCAGATCAACGAACTGATCGACCATGTCCGCGATGTGCTGAGGTCGATCGACTAAGAAGCCGGCGCGGACATCCTTCCCGTCAAGGGGAGGGTGTCCGTGAAGCGGGCTGGGCGAGGTCGGCTAAGAAGCGCCGACCTCGATGGTCGTGTAGTTCAGGCTGGCTGCGCGCCGATGCCGGTCAGGATCACCCGCTTGATGTTTTCCTTGGCTTCCCGCCATTGCCGGTCGGAGAGCGGCTTGCCGCCGTTCAGCGTCTCGATCTGGTGGCCAAAATCGGCGTAATGCTGGGTCGTGGCCCACAGCATGTAGAGGAGATGGCGCGGGTCGACCGGGTCCATCTTGCCCTCCTCGATCCAGCGCTTGATGATCGCTACGCGGCCGTCGGTCCATTCGCGCAAAGTCGATTCCATATAGTCCTGAAGCACCGGCGCGCCGTGCATCACTTCCGAGGCCCAGACCTTCGAGCCATCGGGATGGCGGCGCGATATTTCCATCTTGGCGTCGATATAGGCGCTGATGCCCTCTATCGGCCCGCGCGCCGCATCGAAGCAGTTGGCGGCCTGCAGCCAGATCTCGAAAATGTTCTGAACGACGGACCGGTAGAGTTCTTCTTTGGTGGCGAAATAATAGTGGAGATTTGCCTTTGGCAGCCCGGCCAGATCGGCGATCAGCTGCATCGTGGCGCCGCCGAACCCGGCTTCCGCGAACACCTTTTCGGCGGCGAGCAGAATGGCCTTTTCATTCTCCCGCCTTATGTCCTGGCGCCGCATCGGACGGGTGGATTCGGTCATGTCTCCCCCAAGATTCTCGTTGACCGCTTGGTCAGCTTGTGTAGTCTGAAAGCTGACCATACGGTCAGGATGCAAACCACTCAAGGGGCGACAAGACCCCTGGTGAAAATGGGAACCGCAAATGGCCGCACCCGGCGAAAATCTGCGAATCAATTCAGACCGCTTGTGGGACTCCCTGATGGAGATGGCGAAGATTGGCCCCGGCATCGCCGGCGGCAACAATCGCCAGACGCTCACCGATTCCGACAAGGAGGGCCGCGCGCTTTTCAAGTCCTGGTGCGATGCGGCCGGGCTCTCGATGGGTGTCGACCAGATGGGCACCATGTTCATGACGCGCGCCGGCACCGATCCGGACGCGCTGCCGGTCTATGTCGGTTCCCACCTCGATACCCAGCCCACCGGCGGCAAATATGACGGTGTGCTCGGCGTGCTCTCGGGCCTAGAGGTTGTGCGTTCGCTCAACGATCTCGGCATCAAGACGAAGCATCCGATCGTCGTCACCAACTGGACCAATGAGGAGGGCGCGCGTTTCGCCCCGGCCATGCTTGCCTCCGGCGTGTTCGCCGGCGTGCATACACAGGACTACGCCTATGCCCGCAAGGATCTCGACGGCCTGACCTTCGGCGACGAGCTGAAGCGGATCGGCTGGGTCGGCGACGAGAAGGTCGGCGCGCGCAAGATGCACGCCTATTTCGAGTATCACATCGAGCAGGGACCGATCCTGGAGGCGCAGAACAAGCAGATCGGCGTGGTGACGCATTGCCAAGGCCTGTGGTGGCTGGAATTCACGCTGACCGGCAAGGAGGCGCATACCGGCTCGACGCCGATGAACATGCGCGTCAATGCCGGCCTTGCCATGGCCCGTATCCTGGAGATGGTGCAGACGGTGGCCATTGAGAACCAGCCGGGCGCCGTCGGCGGGGTCGGACAGGTCAAGTTTACACCCAATTCGCGCAACGTTTTGCCGGGCACCGTCGTCTTCACCGTCGACATCCGCTCGCCGGACCAGGCAAAGCTCGACGGCATGCGCGCCCGCATCGAGAAGGAAGCGCCGAAAATCTGTGAGGCGCTCGGGGTCAAATGCTCGGTCGAGGCAGTCGGCCATTTCGATCCGATAACCTTCGATCCGACGCTGGTCGGCCGCGTGCGCACCGCCGCCGAAAAGCTGGGCTACAGCCACATGAACATCATCTCGGGCGCCGGACACGACGCCTGCTGGGCGGCCAAGGTCGCGCCAGCGACCATGGTCATGTGTCCCTGCGTAGGCGGTCTCAGCCACAACGAGGCCGAGGAAATCTCCAAGGAATGGGCTGCGGCTGGAGCCGACGTGCTGTTCCATGCGGTGGTCGAAACGGCGGGAATCGTCGAATGACCGACTAGAGCATTCCACCGTTTCACGGAAACGGTGGAATGCTCTAGTGTCTTTGTTTTAACGCAATTTCGGACGGAAAACCGCTTCACACTTTTCCTGAAATTGCTTCGGACCAATCACCTCGCAACGCCGCTCGCAAAGAAGCGCGAAAGAACAGGGGAACAGATATGACCAAAGTCATCCGAAACGGCACCATCGTGACGGCCGACCGCACGTGGAAGGCCGACGTGCTGATGCAGCACGGCAAGATCGTCGCCATCGGCTCCAACCTGCATGGCGATCATGAGTTCGACGCCACCGGCTGCTATGTCATGCCGGGCGGCATCGATCCGCATACCCATCTCGAAATGCCGTTCATGGGCACCTATTCGGCCGACGATTTCGAATCCGGCACGCGCGCGGCACTGTCCGGGGGCACGACAATGG
>NZ_RZSA01000698.1:0-3654 GCF_003998075.1 Mesorhizobium sp. M2A.F.Ca.ET.037.01.1.1
CGCTGCGGTAAGGCAGCAAACCAAGGCGTACCGAGATTCAGGTCAGGCCGAGTCGAGAATGGCGGGTTCCGAGAACCGGAGCGGAGCGTACTTAAAGTACGTGAGCACCGGAAGCGCAGGAAACCGGCATTCGCAGGCCGGCCTCACCTGAATATCGGTACGCCTTAGCCAAGATCGATTTGGAGTATCTCCGGCCGCACACCGAAACGGACCGGCGCAATGCTGAAGCCGAGACCGCCCGAGACGATCAGGTTGCGGTCGTTCTCGACGACATGGCCATAGGCATAGCGGTTGCCATAGGCGGAAGGCACGACCGGCGAATAGCCGAACAGCCGCACCTGTCCGCCATGGGTGTGACCGGACAGCGTCAGCGAAACCCGCCAGGGCACCTTTGGAAAGATGTCCGGCTCATGCGCGAGCAGGATGATGGGATCCCTGTCGCCGACCTTGGCCAACGTGCCGGGAAGATCGTCGAGGCCGGTGAGCCCCCTGCGGCCCTTGGCCCTGTCCGGCAGCAGCGCAATCTGGTCGGCCAGCCCGGCAATCCAAAAGCCTTTGCCGTCCTTTTCCAGCCGCACGACGTCGTTCTCCAGCACCGGAATGCCGACAGCCTCGAGCGCCTTGCGGGAAATTGTCGGCCCTGCCCCAGCCGCCTGTGCCGAGCGATCCTCCCACCAGTCGTGATTGCCGAGGATCGAGAACACGCCGAGCGGCGCCTTCAGCCCGGAGAGCGCCGGCGCCCATTCGGATGCGTTCACCCAGCCGGTCACCATGCGGGTTCCCGCAGGATAATCGCCAAGCATGACGATGACATCCGGCTGCAGCGCATTGGCCTGCTCTGCAAGCGCCGCGATCCGCTCCGGCGTCATCCAGGGCCGGCAGGCGTGGATGTCGGCCAGCGCCACGACGCGCAGCTTGAGTCCGGCCGGCCAGTGCGGCGGCGTCAGCGCGTAGCGCTTCACACGCGTCAGCAGCATCGGCTCGATGCCGACCGCATAGGCGCCGAGCGACACCATGGCGAAGGCCGAGCCGCCGACAAGGCGCAGGAAACCGCGTCTGGTGATCATGGAACGGCCCAAGCCCCTTGGGTTTCTACCAGGAAGCTGCCTTAAAGGCGGTAATTGCGCCCTGAGCTGGGCCAAGGCGCGCAGATTCTGCGCAGATCGGCCCCTTGCTTGGCCGAGCGGCGAACAAATCTGCGTTACTCTTCCTGGAACAGGCTGATCTGCTGCTGCGCGATATCCTTTGGCGGGTCGAGCCCCAGATGCCGCCAGGCATTGGCGGTCAGCACGCGCCCGCGCGGCGTGCGCTGGATGAAACCCTGCTGGATGAGATAGGGCTCGATGATGTCCTCGATAGCGTCGCGCGGCTCCGAAAGCCCGGCCGCGATCGTCTCGATGCCGACCGGCCCGCCGCCGAAATTGCGCGCGATCATCGACAGATAGCGGCGGTCGAGCGCGTCGAGGCCGAGCGCATCGACCTCCAGCCTGGTCAGCGCCTCGTCGGCGATCTTGCGGTCGACATGCGCGGCACCGGCGACGCTGGCGAAGTCGCGCACGCGGCGCAAGAGCCGGCCGGCGATGCGCGGCGTGCCGCGCGCGCGGCGCGCGATCTCGACCGCCCCGTCGTCGCCGAGTGGCATCGAGAGGATCCGGGCGCCGCGGCGCACGATCTGCTCCAGCTCCTCGACCGTGTAGAAATTGAGCCGCACCGGAATGCCGAACCGGTCGCGCAGCGGATTGGTCAAGAGCCCGAGCCGGGTTGTCGCCGCGACCAAGGTGAAACGGGCAAGGTCGATCTTGACCGAGCGCGCCGCCGGCCCCTCGCCGATGATCAGGTCGAGCTGAAAATCCTCCATCGCCGGATAGAGGATCTCCTCGACCGCCGGGTTGAGGCGGTGGATCTCGTCGATGAAGAGCACATCGCGCTCCTCCAGATTGGTGAGCAGCGCGGCAAGGTCGCCGGCCTTGGCGATGACCGGGCCGGAGGTCGAGCGGAAGTTGACGCCGAGCTCGCGCGCCATGATCTGCGCCAGCGTCGTCTTGCCGAGCCCCGGCGGGCCGACGAAAAGCACATGGTCGAGCGCCTCGCCGCGGCTCTTGGCAGCATCGACGAAGACCTTGAGATTGGCGCGCACCGCAGCCTGGCCGACGAACTCGTCGAGCGACTGCGGCCGCAGCGTCTGCTCGGCATCCTCGCCGCGCTTGTCGGGTGCAATGAGGCGGGGCGAAAGGCTCATGCCGCCTTCCTTGCATAGGACCGCTGGCGGGACAAGCGTCGCCTCATCGCGCCAGTTCCTTGAGCCCGAAACGGATCAACTTCGAGGCATCCGCTCCGTCGCCGGCCGACTTCAGCGCCGCCGCGACCGCGTTTGCCGCTATGTCGCGCGAATAGCCGAGATTGACGAGCGCCGAGACCGCATCCGTGATCGGCGCGGCCGCGACGCCTTCGCCGAGTTCCTGCTTGAGGCCGATCGTGCCGGTCGCCGCGCCAGCATAGGCCGGCGCCTTGGTGCGCAATTCGGTGACGATGCGCTCGGCCACCTTCTTGCCCACGCCGGGCGCGCGGGAAACCATGGCGATGTCGCGCAGCGCGATGGCGTTGGCGAGGTCGGCCGGCGCCAGCGTCGACAGCACCGCCAACGCCACCTTGGCGCCGACGCCCTGCACATTGTTCATCAAAAGCCGGAACCACTCGCGCTCCAGCCCCGTCTGGAAGCCGTAGAGCCGGATCATGTCCTCGCGCACATAGGTCTCGATGAAAAGCACCACCGCCTCGCCGGGCGACGGCAGTGATGCCAGCGTGCGCGCCGAGCAATGGGCGACATAGCCGACGCCATGCACGTCGATGACGCAGCTATCTTCGTCGATCTCGTCCAGCATGCCTTTCAGCTTGCCGATCATGATTTTCCCCTCACCCCGAAACCGCCATCCGATAGGCGACACTCGGACGATGATGCGCATGGCAGATGGCGATGGCCAGGGCGTCGGCAGCATCATCCGTGTCGAAGACCGCCTTCGGCATCAGCACCTTGACCATCATATGGATCTGCTTCTTCTCGCCATGGCCGACGCCGATCACCGCCTTCTTGACCGCATTGGGCGCGTATTCGGCGACGACCAGCCCGGCGCGCGCCGGCACCAGCATGGCGATGCCGCGCGCCTGGCCGAGCTTCAGGGTCGCCGTCGCGTCCTTGTTGACGAAGGTCTGTTCGACCGCGGCCTCATGCGGCATGGCCTGATGCAGCACCTCGGCCAGCCCGTCATGCAATTGGCAGAGCCGCGTCGCGAGCGGCGCCTTGTCATCCGAGCGCACGGTGCCGGACGCGACGAAGCGCAGCGAATTGCCGAGGCTATCGATGATGCCCCATCCAGTGCGCCTCAGGCCCGGATCGATGCCGATGATGCGAATCGCTTCCCCCATGCGCCAAGTTTAACCTCGGCGGCAAGCGATGCCAGCGAAATGTGAACAAACCGGAAACGGTCGCGATCCCAAGATCGCGCCTGACCGGTGTCGCAGGCCGTAGGGGATTTGGCCGGTCGGCTCTGTTGGCGTTGGCAGGCGGAATTGCGTTGGAGATTGGCCGAAACGCCCTTTGCGATCGTCATTCCAGGGCGGAGCAGGAGCGAAGCTCCGTCGCGAAGACCCTGGAAT
>NZ_RZSA01000699.1:0-3651 GCF_003998075.1 Mesorhizobium sp. M2A.F.Ca.ET.037.01.1.1
CGCCCTTCGGGCACCTTCGCCACGTGAACGGGGAGAAGGAAAAATCATGCCGTCGGCTGCTTGGTCTTCCTGAGATAAGGCAGCACCGTTTCATACGCCCCAAAACGCTTGACCGCATCCTCGTTGGAGACGGCGGCGGTGATGATCACGTCGTCGCCCTGCTTCCAGTTGGCCGGCGTCGCCACCTGGTGCTTAGCGGTCAACTGGATGGAATCGATGACGCGCAGGATCTCGTCGAAGTTGCGCCCCGTGGTCATCGGATAGGTCAGCACCAGCTTGATCTTCTTGTCGGGGCCGATGACATAGACCGAGCGCACGGTGGCGTTGTCGGCCGGCGTGCGGCCTTCCGAGCTCTCGCCGGCGCCCGCCGGCAGCATTTCATAGAGCTTGGCGACGTGAAGGTCTTTGTCGCCGATCAGCGGATAGTGCACCGTATGACCGGTGGCGGTCTTAATGTCGGCCTGCCACTTCTCGTGGCTCGACACCGGATCGACCGAGATGCCGATGATCTTGACGTTGCGCTTTTTGAAATCGTCCTCGAGACCCGCCATGGTGCCGAGCTCGGTCGTGCAGACCGGCGTGAAATTCTTCGGATGGCTGAACAGCACCGCCCAGCCGTCGCCGATCCAGTCGTGGAACTTGATGGTGCCCTGCGTGGTCTCGGCCGTGAAATCCGGCGCGACATCGTTGATACGAAGACTCATGACCTGTCCCTACCCTCTTTGAAAACCGTAGCCGGCCTGCGGCTGGCCGTTGCCGGCTGCAAAAGCGTAGCACCATCGCGACGCCGATTAAACGCTCGCGATGATGGTCATGGCCTGCGCGAGGCGAATTTTTTGCGTGACCGCCGGCAATTCGCGGTAGGATTTTCCGTCGGAACGGGTATCGGAGCCGCTCAGGCCTTCTTTACCGCGAGCGTCACCGCGAGATCTTCCATGCGCTGCGCGAGCGCGCCGAGCGCGGTTGTCAGCACGCTGTCGCTCTTGTCGGCCTTGGTCAGCGCCTCATCGCGCGTCTTGCGCAAGGTCAGCACTTCGCTCTCCATGCCCTTGACGCGCTTGGTGAGCTCGGACAGCTCGTCCATCACCATGATGCCGGCCATGACGGTAAGCCGCTGGTCGCCGATTTCGCCGAACGAATCCTTCAGATGCGAGACATAGCGGTCGAAGCGCTCGGCAAGGTCGATCAGGTGCTCTTCCTGGCCCTCGTCGCAGGCCATGCGATACTGCTTGCCGTCGATGGAAACCGTGACCTGTGCCATTGCCCTACCTGTCCAGAACCGCGCGGATGGTTTCCATGGCGGTCACCAGCCGCCGCGACACTTCCTTGTTGGCGTCTTCCAGACGCTCGGCGCGCGCTTCGGAATTGTCGAGCTCCTGCGCCAGGCGCGAACGGTCGGCGTTCATGCGCTGCACCTCTGCCTCGGCTTCCGAATAATCACGCTCGTGCTCGAGCTTCGCCGCCACGGCGTTTTCCAGCCCTTCCATGGCCTTGCCCAGCCTGGCGATGACTTCCTTGAGGGTCGTTTCCCCGGTCATGGCCTTCGTCCTATGCCCTGCCCATCACCGAATCGCGCGCATTCAGAACGCGTTACCTCGGAAAGATTAGGCGCCGGGTGAAGGGCGCGTCAACAAAGCTCTCGCGACTGTCCCCCGCTATCGCTAATGTAAGGCGCTCGATGCCATCACAAGCCCGGCAAAATCCGTCCCGATTTGTTGACTAAAAGGCCGCGCCTGCTATGTGTCGCGGCATCCTTTTCCAAGGGCTCTCCCCAGGCTCCAACCCACTTCCGGAGGAAGCATGACGTCGCGTGAACAACATGATCGGATGGCCAACGCGATCCGTTTCCTTTCCATGGACGCCGTCGAGAAGGCGAACTCCGGTCACCCCGGCCTGCCGATGGGCTGCGCCGACATCGCCACCGTGCTGTTCAGCCGTTTCCTGAAATTCGACGCCAAGGCCCCGCACTGGGCCGACCGCGACCGCTTCATCCTGTCGGCCGGCCACGGCTCGATGCTGCTCTATTCGCTCCTCTACCTCACCGGCTACGAGGACATGACGATCGACCAGATCAAGAACTTCCGCCAGCTCGGCTCCAAGACCGCCGGCCATCCCGAATACGGCCATGCCGCCGGCATCGAGACCACCACCGGTCCGCTCGGCCAGGGCCTTGCCAATTCGGTCGGCTTCGCGCTCGGCGAGCGCATCATGAACGCCGCCTTCGGCAATGATCTCGTCAACCACTACACCTATGTGCTGGCCGGCGACGGCTGCCTGATGGAAGGCGTCTCCCAGGAAGCCATCGCGCTGGCCGGCCATCTGAAGCTCAACAAGCTGATCGTCTTCTGGGACAACAACAACATCTCGATCGACGGCCCGGTCTCACTGGCCGACAACACCGACCAGGTCGCCCGCTTCCAGGCCTCCGGCTGGAACGCCAGCCATATCGACGGCACCGATCCGGAAGCGATCGCCTATGCCATCGAGGCGGCGCGCCATTCCGACAAGCCGACGATGATCGCCTGCAAGACCACCATCGGCTTCGGCGCCCCGACCAAGGCCGGCACCAACAAGGCGCATGGCTCGCCGCTCGGCGCCGAGGAAATCGCCGGCGCCCGCAAATTCTTCAACTGGGAGTCGCCGCCCTTCGAGATTCCGGCCGACATCCTCGACGCCTGGCGCGCCGTCGGCGCCGGCGGCGCCAAGGCGCGCGCCGACTGGGAAGGCCGCCTCGCCAAGGCCGAGCCGAAGCTCAAGGCCGAGTTCGAGCGCCGGATCGCCGGCAAGCTGCCGTCCAACTTCGACGCCGTCATCGCCGATTACAAGAAGAAGCTCTCGGCCGACAAACCGAAGGTCGCCACTCGCAAATCCTCCGAAATGGCGCTGGAAGTCATCAACGGCGCGGTGCCGGAGACCATCGGCGGCTCGGCCGACCTCACCGGCTCCAACAACACCAAGACCAGCCAGACCAAGAACATCACGCCGGACGATTACGGCCAGCGCTATGTCCATTACGGCATCCGCGAGCACGGCATGGCGGCGGCGATCAACGGCCTCACGCTGCATGGCGGCCTGATCGCCTATGGCGGCACGTTCATGTGCTTCTCGGACTATGCCCGTCCTTCGATGCGCCTGGCCTCGCTGATGGGCATCCGCTCCATCTTCGTCATGACGCATGACTCGATCGGCCTCGGCGAGGACGGCCCGACCCACCAGCCGGTCGAGCATCTGGCGGCATT
This sequence comes from Mesorhizobium sp. M2A.F.Ca.ET.037.01.1.1, assembly GCF_003998075.1. Lineage (NCBI taxonomy): Bacteria > Pseudomonadati > Pseudomonadota > Alphaproteobacteria > Hyphomicrobiales > Phyllobacteriaceae > Mesorhizobium > Mesorhizobium sp. M2A.F.Ca.ET.037.01.1.1. The sequence continues at coordinate 3,240 of NZ_RZSA01000699.1, forward strand.
GCGCGCCATCCCGAACCACAATGTCTTCCGTCCGGCCGACGCGGTCGAAACCGCCGAATGTTGGCAAATCGCGCTGGAATCCGAAAAGACGCCGTCGACCCTGGCGCTGACCCGCCAGAACCTGCCGACCGTGCGCACCGAGCATTCGGCGAAGAACCTCTCCAGCCAGGGCGCCTATGAGCTCGCCGCGGCAAACGGCGAGGCCGTGGTGACGATCTTCGCCACCGGCTCCGAGGTCGAGATCGCGCTCGGCGCGCGCGACCTGCTCGAAAAGCACGGCCATCCCACCCGCGTCGTCTCGGTGCCCTGTTTCGAGCTGTTCGACCAGCAGAGCGATGACTACCGCAAGGAGATCATCGGCAACGCCAAGGTGAAGGTCGCGATCGAGGCCGGCATCCGCCAGGGCTGGGAC
>NZ_RZSA01000069.1:0-12222 GCF_003998075.1 Mesorhizobium sp. M2A.F.Ca.ET.037.01.1.1
GATCAGCACCGCGCGATAGTCCTCGGCGGGCGCGCCGACCTCGATGGCCAGAACCGCCCGGTCGAAGGCGGCGGCGAGCAGGGCGGTCAGCGCCTCGGCTGGCAATCTGGTCATCGCCTGCGCCCGCATCGCGGCGACCAGGCCTTCGCGCAGCGAGCGGTTGCCGTGGCGGTTGTCGATCTCGTCCATGGCTGCGCGGCCGAGCACGGCCGGCCCGTCGAGCAGCAGAAGCCGCGTGCGGCCGGGCACCCGCATTGCCTTGAGATAGGCATCCGATCCGGCGATCAAGGCTTCGCGCGCGGAGGGCGACGGCGGCGAGGCATGATCGATCTCGGCGGCCACGGTCGCTGCTTCCTGTTCGACGACCGCGGCGAACAGGGCCTGCTTGTCGGCGAAATGATGATAGAGCGCCCCGCGCGTCACGCCGGCTTCGGCAACGATCTCCGGCGTGCCGGTCTCGGCATAGGATTTTTCCGTGAACAGCTTTCGCGCCGCGCGGATCAGATCGGCGCGCGTCGCCTCGGTGCGGTCGTGGTTGGAGCGGCGTCCGGACTCTTGTTGCATACATGCAGCCTGTATGTTATTTGCATTTACATACAGACTGTATGTTGGGTGAGAGGAGAAGGAAAGATGAAGACGACCAGCTATTATCCGGTGCTGATGACGGACGATGTCGAAGGCACGGCGGCTTTTTATGTCGAGCATTTCCGCTTCAAGCCGCTCTTCAAAAGCGACTGGTATGTGCATCTGCAGTCGGCGGAGGATAGACGCGTCAATCTTGGCATCGTGCAAGGGGATCATGAGACGATCCCGCAGGAGGGGCGCGGACGAACGTCAGGCCTGCTGATCAATTTCGAGGTGCGCGATCCCGACTCCGTCTATGAGCGCGCCATCGCCGCCGGCCTGCCGATCCTGCGCAGCTTGCGTGACGAGCCGTTCGGCCAGCGGCACTTCATCACCAGGGACCCCAACGGCGTGCTGATCGACGTCATCAAGCCGATCCCGCCAAGCGAGGAATTCTTGGCGCAATATGCCGAGGGGATGGCGGGAAGCTAAGCCAGCGAGGCTTAGCTCGTCCGCGCTACCGGCGTCACCGCCACCTGGCTGACGCCGGTGCGGCGCACGACAGTGCAGAGCGTCTCGCGGCCGATGCGCTCGGCGTCGAGCATGCGCACGAGGTCGTCGACGCCGGTGACCGGCCGGCCGTCTATTGCCGCGATGATGTCGCCTTCCTTCAGGCCGGCCTTGGCGGCGGGGCCGTTCTTCTCGACGCTGCGCAGGCGCACCGCCGTGTTCGTGGTGACTTGCGACAACAGGGCCACCCGGCGCGGCAGGTTGGTCGTGTCGGCAGAGACGCCAATGAAGGCGCGGCGCACGCGGCCGAAGCGGATGATTTCGGAGATGACGAAATTGGCGGTGTTGGAGGCGACAGCGAAGGCGATGCCTTGTGCGCCGTGGATCATGGCGGTGTTGACGCCGATCACCTCGCCCGCCGACGACACCAGCGGCCCCCCGGAATTGCCGGGATTGAGCGCGGCATCGGTCTGGATGACGTCGTCGATCAGCCGGCCGGTCGAGGCGCGCATCGAGCGGCCGAGCGCGGAGACGACGCCGGCGGTGACGGTCCATTCGAAGCCGAGCGGATTGCCGATCGCGATCGCGATCTGGCCGCGGCGCAGGCGCTTGGAGTCGCCGAGCGGCGCGACATCGGCGAAACTGCCGTCGGCGCGCACCAGCGCGATGTCGGTGTCGGGATCGCGGCCAAGCACGTGGCCTTCGCGCGAGGCGCCATCCGGCATGGTGACGCGCACGGCGCGCGCGTCGCCGACGACATGGAAGTTGGTGACGACCAGGCCATCCTGCGCGATGACGAAGCCGGAGCCGTGACCGCCGGCGCCAATGCGCTCGATGCGGCACACGGCCGGACCGATACGGTCGACAGCGTCAGCCACGGATGCCGAGTAGGCGTCGAGCAAACTGTCATCGGATGGAAGTTTTTCGGCTGCGAAAGCCATGGGCGTGTTCCCTCGTAGAATGATGACTATATGTGCGGAGCAGCCAGGGGCGCCGCGACCTGACCACATGGCCAGTCCGCCGGCCGACTAGCCGTCAGGCGAGTACCCGCGGCTGCGCTAGCGAGCGATATCTGGGTCACCGAACCCAGGAGACAGTCTTATGAGCGATTTCAACCTCAGTGCCTTTTCCGACGCGATTGCCGATGTCGCGGCCACAGCTGCGCCCGCGCTGGCGAGTTTCGTCACGCATCACCACCGCACCGCCAGCGCCTTCCACTGGCGCGACGGCTATTTCGTCACCGCCGAGGAAGTGGTCGAAGCCGGCGAGGAGATCGAATTGACGCTGGCCTCCGGCGAAACCGTGAAGGCAGAGCTGGCCGGCCGCGATCCGTCGACGGGCGTTGCGCTGCTGAAGCCCGCTTCCGGCGCTGCCGGTTTGCCGCAATTGGCGCAGGCCGATGCGGTGCGTCCCGGCAATCTGGCGATCGCCGTGGGCAACAGTGATGGCGCAGCGCTTGCCGTGTTCGGCACGGTCGGCGAGGTCGGGCCGGCGTGGCGCTCGATGCGCGGCGGCACGATCGACCAGCGTATCAACCTCGCCATCAACACCGGCGGTCGCTTCGAGGGCGGTCCGGTGCTCGACGCCAGGGGCGGGCTGATCGGCATGCTGTTGTTCGGACCGCGCCGGCGGGCGCTGGTCATGCCTTACGAGACGATCGAGCGCGCGATTGCCACGCTGCGCGAGAAGGGTCATGTCGCGCGCGGCTACCTCGGCGCCGGGCTGCATCCGATCCGCAACGGCGACACCAAAGGCGCCATGGTCATGAGCCTGGACGACAACGGCCCGGCCAAGGCCGCCGGCCTGCATGTCGGCGACATCGTCGTCGCCTGGAACGGCGAAGCAGTGCATGGCCCGCGCGAGCTGATCCGCAAGCTCGGGCCGGACAGCGCGGGTACCACCGTGACGCTTGGTGTTTCGAGCGGCGGCGCTGAGCGCGACGTTTCGATCACCATCGGCGAGAAGCCGCTGAGCTGAGAGGATTGATGGCAAGCAGCGCGGCACAAGTGATCGCACGACCGGAACCGTCAGCCCACCGGCTGACGGTGCTGGTGGCGCTCGGCGATGCCGAGCGGGCCGAGCAGCTTGCCGATGCGCTTGCCGCGAGTGACGATCTGCTGCCGACATTGGCCGGGAGCAGCACAGGCCAGCCAGCGGATGTCGCGGTGACAGACGATGCGGCCTTGGAAAGCCGGGCCATAGGCTCGACGATGCCTGTTGTGCTGCTGTCCCGCCGCAGCGGACACGAGCGGCTTCGCGGCAATGTGGTCGCCGTGCTGCCGTCGTTGGCCGATAGCCTGTTGATCGCCGCGGCGGCGCGGCTCGCAGCTTCCGGCTATCGCATCGACAGGGCAGGGCCATCGGAGGTCGCGCATGGCGATTTCCATGACGGGCTCGCTGAAGAGGACGTGACGGATGACAATCCGGCGCGTCCGGCCTTGTCGCCGCGCGAGGCGGAGGTGCTGGCGCTGCTCGCCGAAGGCGCCCCGAACAAGGTGATCGCCCGCCGGCTCAACATTTCGGTCCACACGGCGAAGTTCCATGTCGCCGCCATCCTGATCAAGCTCGGCGCCGCCAACCGGACGGACGCGATCGCGATTGCCATGCGGCAGGGCCTGGTGCTGGTCTAGGCCTTCCGGCACGACGCTGCGTAATCCGTCTTGCCCCTTGCGCCACGGCTATCTGCCGCGCAAGTTGCCTCCCTTATTGAACAGGGAGGCAAAAGGATGTCGCTCAACGGAAAGACGCTGTTCATCTCGGGCGGATCGCGCGGCATCGGGCTGGCGATCGCGCTCAGGGCAGCGCGCGACGGCGCCAATGTGACGATCGCTGCCAAGACCGCCGAGCCGCATCCGAAGCTGCCGGGCACCATCTACACCGCGGCGCAAGAAATCGAGCGGGCCGGCGGCAAGGCGCTGCCGGTGCTTTGCGACATCCGCGACGAAGCGCAGGTCGCCGAGGCGGTGGCGAAAACCGTGGAGCGGTTCGGCGGCATCGACATCTGCGTCAACAATGCCAGCGCCATCCAGCTCACCGGCACGCTGGAGACCGATATGAAGCGCTACGACCTGATGCATCAGATCAACACGCGCGGCACGTTCCTGGTCTCCAAAATGTGCATTCCGCACCTGAAGTTGGCCAAGAACCCTCACATCCTGAATCTGGCGCCGCCGCTCGACATGAAGGCCAAATGGTTCAAGAACCATGTCGCCTACACGATGGCGAAATTCGGCATGTCGATGTGCACGCTTGGCATGAGCGCCGAGTTCGCCAAGGACGGCATCGCGGTGAATTCACTTTGGCCGATCTCGACCATCGACACGGCCGCGGTGCGCAACCTTCTGGGCGGGGCGACGGTGGCGGCGATGAGCCGCTCGCCCGACATCATGGCCGACGCCGCATATGCGATCTTCATGCGCCCGTCGCGTGAGGCGACCGGCAATTTCTACATCGACGAAGAGGTGCTGCGCGCCGAAGGCGTGACGGATTTTTCGGTATACGCGCCCGGCGCCGCCGATCAGCTCGCGGGCGACTTCTTCGTTCCCGACGAGGTGTTTGCGAACTCGCAGACGAAGGTCAGAAGAATCTACTGAAGGCGCGCAGACGGCCTTAGTCCGCCGCGGCCTTCTTGCCTTTCGCCAACGCCATGACCCGGTCGATATGGGCCAGCATCAGCGCCGAAAGCACGAACGCCAGATGCATGATGGTCAGCCACATCAGTTGCTTCGCCGTGTAGGAAGGGTGGTCGAGGAAGGCTCGCGACGAGCGGGTCAAGCCGCCTTGGAAAGCTGGGACACGTCGAAACTCGCCAACCCGTAGCGCCAGCGATGGTTGGTCGCCGACACGCGACTCTGGTAGAAAAGGGTCAGCCTGTCGCCCTCGATCATCACAGTCGAATGGCCGTTTTCTCCAGGCCCGCCCGGATCGAGCACCGGCCCGATCGAGGAGTAAGGTCCGGCAATGGTGTTGGCGATGGCGAAAAACACCCGCTGCCGACTGCCCCGCTGTCCGTTCGGAAGGAAGCAGGTGGCGTTGAGGAGCACGCGGCCGTCTGGAAGTTCCACCAACTGGGCACCTTCAATCCCCCATTCGTAGTCGGGGTCGTCCCGCGTGTTGTGATGGGGAATGTCATTGTGGTCCAGGATTTTGCCCAAGCGCTTCCAAGGCCCGAACCATGAATCGGACTGGCTCCGGGACAGATAGATGTCCGGTTGCGGCACGCGGGTGAATTTCGGCATGCCGGAATAAACGAGGTAGCGCTTTCCGCCGATGAGAGCGGGGTGCGGGTCGTAGATGCCGTCTTCATCCGTGTCCGGCACGGACAGAATTGCCGGATTGAGCACAACCCAGTTGAACCCGTCATTTGACACCGCGTGTTCACAGCGACCGCCGGATTTCATGAACTCGGTTTGGATGAACATGTGGAAGACGCCGTCTTCGTGGACTACACCCGGCGCCGCGACGCCCGAGCCGGTGACCGGAAGCTCGATCGGCGCGTGCTCCGTCCACGGTCCGTGCAACTCCGGCGCCGTGGCGTGAAGAATCTTCCAAGTCTCGCTTGTCACCGTGCCGCTCGATCCGAATACATGCCAAAGCCGGCCGTCATAAACCGGGCACGGGTCCTTGAGATCGTCCACCGCTTGCGGGTGAAACAACGGGAACACATTCGTCTCGAACTCGATCTTCATCTGTCTGCCCCAGCGATTGTCGGCCGCTAAACGCCCTTGGCGTCGGTCCGACGAATCAATTTAAGCCACCGAATATTCTAGCTGCTCATTCAACGAAAATGCGGCACCCGAGCGGCCGTCCCCAGAAAGCTGCAGCCTGAGATGCCAGACGCTCTGGCCGGCACTCCGCCTGCATATCGCTCGCTGGCTGGAACAAGTTAATCAGCCGACAGTTAGACATGCGGCAGGAATAGCTTCCTGCATCTCGCGATTAACAAATGTTATTCGCAGTATAAACCGCAATGTCACCAGGGAAAAGCTTATATGGACGCGGCGATAAGAATACCAGCCAAAATCAAAACCAGAAAAGAGCAAGATTTATTGATATGCTTCTCCCATTTGCGATGGAATTTCGTCTATCAACGTCCGCAGCACATTCTCACGCATGCCTCGAGAGAGCACCAAATCGTTTACTTCGAGGAGCCCGTTTTTGAAGAATGCTCCCACTCGTCCATTCGGTTTTGCGACGCTGCGCCGGGCATTCGGGTAGCGACCCCTTTGCTCCCGATCGGCACCAGCCCCGCCAGAGCCGATGCGATCCAGCGCAGATATCTGGACCGGATCATCGCGTCGACGCCGCACGCCCAATTGACTGCCTGGTATTATACCCCGATGGCGCTGCGCTTCAGCGCGCATGTCAACTTCGACGTGCGCGTCTATGACTGCATGGACGAGCTTGCGGCGTTCAAGAATGCGCCGGCCCAGCTTGCGTTGCTGGAACGGGCGCTCTTCGAATGCGCCGATGTGGTCTTCACGGGCGGCTTAAGCCTGTTCGAAGCGAAGCGTTGCCAACATCGGGCGATCTATCCCTTCCCCAGCAGCATTGACGTCAACCACTTTCACAAGGCGAGGGCGCCCGGCGAGGAGCCGGCGGATCAACTCACAATCCCGCATCCTCGGGTTGGCTTCTTCGGTGTTATCGACGAGCGCCTCGATATCGATCTCGTGGCGCAGGCTTCCAGCACGATGCCAGACGTGCACTTCGTGATGCTTGGTCCGGTCGTCAAGATCGATCCGGACATCCTGCCGAGGGCAAACAACCTGCACTGGCTCGGCAGCAAAGCCTACAAGGATCTGCCCGACTACCTCCGGCATTGGGATGTCGGGTGGATGCCGTTCGCGCTCAACGAAGCGACACGCTTCATCAGCCCCACGAAAACTCCCGAATTCCTTGCCGCCGGCCTGCCCGTGGTGTCGACTGCGATTGTCGATGTGGTGCGAAGCTACGCTGCCGCCGGCCTCGTCGATATCGCGGACCCCGAAGACATCGAGGCCAAACTGCGCTCCGCGCTGGCGCAACCGCGCGAAATGCGCCTGCCAGCGGTTGATGCCTATTTGGCCAACATGTCCTGGCAGCGAACATGGGATGCCATGGCCGCCCACATCAAGAAAGCCAGTGCAAGCAAGAAGGTCGTGCCCTTCCGCAGGAGCGCGTGACCATGTTCGACTGGCTGATTGTCGGGGCAGGCTTTGCCGGCAGCGTTCTCGCGGAACGGATCGCTTCGCAACGAAGCGAAAGCGTTCTCCTCATAGACCGTCGGAGTCACATCGGCGGAAACGCGTATGACTGCTACAACGAAGCCGGAATTCTCATCCATCGTTACGGACCGCATATATTCCATACGAACGCCCAGTCGATCGTCGACTATCTGTCGCAGTTCACAAGCTGGCGCCCTTACGAGCACCGTGTGCTCGCTTTCGTGGACGGCAAGCTTCTGCCGATTCCTATAAACCTCGACACGATCAACCATCTATATGGTCTCGAGCTAAGCCCGGCAGAGCTGGAAGAGTTCTTCGCGTCGCGTCGTGAAACCGTTGGCGAAATCCGTACCGCCGAGGATGTGGTTGTCAGCACCGTCGGTAGGGAGCTCTATGAGAAATTCTTCCGCGGCTACACTAGAAAGCAGTGGGGGGTCGATCCCAGCCAGTTGAGCAAGTCCGTGACGGCTCGCGTTCCAACAAGAACGAACCGCGACGATCGCTATTTCGGCGACAGCTTCCAGCAGATGCCGGCCGGCGGCTACACGCGCATGTTCGAACGGATGTTGGACCATCCCAACGTCAAGATCATGCTGCAGACCGATTATCGCGAGGTCCGAGAGCGAATTCCCTTCCGGCGGCTGATCTACACCGGGCCGATTGATGAATTCTTTGACTGGAAGCTGGGCCGCCTGCCCTATCGATCATTGCGCTTCGAGCATGTCACCCTCGAATGCGAGCAATTTCAGCCGGTAGCCGTGGTGAACTATCCGCAGACGGAAGCCTATACCCGCATCACCGAGTATAAGCATTTGACGGGCCAGAGGAATATCCGGACCAGCCTCACCTACGAATACCCGACAGATATCGGCGACCCATATTACCCCGTGCCGCGGCCGAAAAACGAGGCTCTCTACAAACAATATGAAGCGCTCGCTGACAATTGCCCTGACGTGTGGTTCGTCGGCCGTCTGGCGACGTACCGCTACTACAACATGGACCAGGTTGTAGGGCAGGCCCTGGCCACTTTTGCCCGTATTCAGAAGACTATCCCAGCCTCAGATCGCGCACCGCAATCGGCACTCGCGATGCCCGTCTAGATGCCGTCTGCGCAGCGATGCTTAATGTTGCGCACACAACGAACCGCCATGATGCCGGACCCGGAGCTGCAAGTTGAGCGATAGTCTCGAAATCTGGGGCGGCGTTGAATGCAGCGTCGTGCGCCTGCGCGAGCGGACCCGGGATCAACTCCGCGAGACCGGCCATTTCGACCGTGCCGGCGATCTCAGCCTCATAGCCGAGATGGGTATCAAGACCTTGCGATACCCCGTGCTCTGGGAACTGGTCGAGGGCGATGGTTCGAGCGACTGGCGGTGGCCGGACGCGCGTCTCAACGAATTGCGAAGGCTTGGCGTGAGGCCGATCGCGGGGCTGGTCCATCATGGCAGCGGACCGAAATCGACCCATGTGCTTGATCCGGACTTCCCCGAATTGCTGGCCAGGTATGCCGGGCAAGTGGCGCAACGTTATCCCTGGCTGGAGATGTTCACGCCGATCAACGAGCCACTGACGACGGCGCGCATAAGCGGCCTCTATGGACTTTGGCATCCGCATGGCACCTGCGAGGCAACCTGCTTCCGATTGACCGTCGCGCAGTGTCGCGCAACCGCGCTGGCCATGAAGGCAATCCGAGAACACATACCTGGTGCGCAACTTGTCCAGACCGAAGATTTTGGGCGGGTGTTCTCCACGCCCCGCCTCCGCTACCAGGCCGACTATGAAAACGAGCGGCGATGGCTGGCGCTTGATCTGCTGAGCGGCCTGGTTGACGACGACCATCCATTCCACGGGCGCTTACTTGACGCGGGCGTGGACCGCCGTCATCTCGACGAGCTGAGCGCGGACCCTTGCCCCCCCAATGTCATTGGGATCGATTACTACCTGACGAGCGACCGCCTGCTCGACGACGATCTCCGGCGGTATCCAGACGAGCAGACTGGGGGGAATGGCATCGACGCCTATGTCGACATCGCGGCGGTGCGATCTCAGATGCGCGACCACGCACGTTTACGATTCCGGCTAAAGGAAATTTGGGATCGCTACCGCAGGCCAATCGCCGTCACCGAGTTGCACAACGGATGCACGCGTGAGGAACAGTTGCGGTGGCTGATCGAGGGATGGCAGGAAGCCAAGGCGGCGAGGCACGACGGAGCCGACATACGCGCCATCACTGCCTGGTCACTGTTCGGGGCCACCGACTGGAACTCGATGCTGGCGCATCAAAAGGGCTATTACGAGAGCGGAGCCTTCGACGTGCGGGACGCGAGCCCGAGAAAGACCATCATCGCGAGCGCTGTGAGCCAAATCGCGAAGGAAGGTGCATTCGATCATCCCGCGCTCGATCGGCCCGGTTGGTGGCGAACGGAGTGCCCACCGACAAAGCCAGCACGGTCAATGCTTCTGGCAGGTTTTGGCCGAATGGCGTCCGTCATCGAGGAGTGTTGCCACATGCGTCGATTAGCGGTTCGCCCAACGCCGCCGGACAAGCTCACGCAAGAGCTGGCGCAGACGAATTCCTGGGCCGCGATAAGTATTGACGACGCAGGTCGGTCCTCGCGAGGATCGCTGTCAGCTCTAACCAATCTTCGCTGTCGGTTTCCCGGCATCGCCACGTTGGATCTGCAAGCCGCCCGTACGATCGGCATGGTCGAGACCGCCAACGCCTTCCTTGACCTCGTAGTGGACGGACAAACGGGGATGTTCAGGCTTCTGCGGGCCGAGCCCAACAATCAATATTGGATAGAGGCTGTCGCAGAAGACGAGAGCGGCGCCAGCTACGCCGTCTAACAGGTGCCGTCACGTAACTTATCTGTCGACATTACTGGCTGGCTATGGCGCGCCTTCCCTGCTGCCTGAGATGCGATCGGCCCACCGCCGGCGAAGTCTGCACCTCCGACAAGGCAGCGGGCCGTGTCACGGCTCCCCGATCTTGTTGGTGACGCAACATGGGTTACCAGGCGCCCTGTTTTATTGGTAGTCATCCGTCAAAAAGACTATATACGCACTTCGTGAGCGGCCCACCGGCTTGGCTCGTCCATGCTGCGGAAACAGTATAGCAGGTAGAGAACCGCGCCTGCCTCGTCTCTGGCACAGAAAAACAAGCGCCCACTCTGGACCCAGAGCGGTGCCAACTGCCCATGACTGCGGCTCTCGGGCGGACCCAAGGCGGAGCGGCTTACTGCAAGGCGGGCTGTGAAGGTTGCTTGCCCGGCTGATCACCGCCCGTGCTGGATCGAGGTGTTGGGTCCCTGTCCACCTCTGGATTTCGATCAACGGGGGCCACGTTCATATTGTCAGCTTTGGACTTTGCAGGATCGGTTTCCGCGGGGTTCGGGCTGGAGGATGAGGGCGCCTGACTATTCTCCTGTGGCGCTGGCTTCTCCTCGGTCGCAGGCGTCTTTGCCGCCTCACCATAAATCTCGGCAACGCCGCATGCGATCGCTGCCAGCACCAGTGCGCAGATCAAAACGGCAAGAACCGGAAGTCCGCGGCCACCCTGGCGCGCTTTCTTTCCTGGGATGTCATTGGCCATCGAACACCATCGTCAAGAGCACATGGCCGTGCGAGCACCACGGCCAGAGGTGAAACCTGCTGCTTGGCTAACAAGCGATCCCCAAGGATGTTCCACAATGAACCAATAAGAAGCCGATAGCCGTCGGCCTCATCTCTGGCGAACCGCGTAAGGTAACGCCCGGCCGGAGGGATTCGAGCCCCAACCATGCGGTTATGAGCCACCGGCTCTAACCATCAGCTACAGGCCCCGCGCGGGCTGGCTTAGTGTTTTTCTTGTCTTCGCACAGGGCTTTCGAAAGCGCTGGCGCAAAATGCCAAAATCAGCCCATATTCGAGCCGTAGAGCGGCCTGCGCCTTATGGCGCGAAACAGGTCCGGCCCTTGCGCCGCGCTGCCGGGTATCGACGCTTTTGCGGGGTCGAGGCAGATGCGGCGCGGAGCGTCGGATCGCAGACCTCGAGGAGTTTTCATGACCAGACATCTTTTGCCTATCGCGCTCGCTGCCGCAGTCGCATTCCCGGCGCTGGCAAGCGCCGCCGACACGCAGCCCCCACCCCGCATTATCGTGTCCGGCGAAGGCGAAGCGACGGTGGCGCCCGACATGGCGATCCTTTCGCTGAGCGTCATGCGCGAGGCAAAGAGCGCGCGCGAAGCGCTCGACGCCAACAACGACGCCATGGCGGCGGTCATTGCGGCGATGAAATCCGCCGGCATTGCCGAGCGCGACCTGCAGACGGCGGGCATCCAGATCAACCCACGCTACAACTATACCAACAAGGCCGACGGCAGCCAGGAGGCCGAGCTCGTCGCCTATCAGGTGACCAACACGCTGTCGGTGCGCGTGCGCGACGTCGATAAGACTGGCGAGATCCTCGACAAGGCGGTATCGCTCGGCGTCAACCGGGGCGGCGGCATCGCCTTCACCAATGACGATCCGAAGGCGACGATCACCGAGGCGCGCAAGAAGGCTGTCGCCGATGCGATGGCGAAGGCCAAGACACTCGCCGAAGCGGCCGGCGTCAGCCTGGGCAAGGTGCTCGAGATCACCGACCAGAATATCGCGCCGGCGCCGATGCCGATGGCGGCCAAATCATTCGACGCGGCCCGTTCGGCCGTCCCGGTGCAGGCTGGCGAGAATTCCTACAACGTCCAGGTCACGGTCACCTTCGAGCTGAAGTAACGATCGGCCGGCACGCCGCAGGCGCGCCGCCACCATGCAAAAAACCCCGGGGGATCGTTTCCTCCGGGGCTTTTTCGAGCCACGCCTCATCGTGAGAGGCTGATAGGCGATCCTCGCAGATCGCCCTCTCAACCTCAGCGATAGATGATTGGGCAGCCGCGCTCGTTGGCGAACACAACCACGACGCTGT
>NZ_RZSA01000006.1:0-29387 GCF_003998075.1 Mesorhizobium sp. M2A.F.Ca.ET.037.01.1.1
CCCGTCAGATCGACCGGAAGCGGCTTGCCGGCATCGATCAGCTCGACCATTCGTTTGTGGGCAGCGTCACGGCCCGTCAGCATCTTTCCAGACAGCAGGAGCGTTTCACCGCAGCGCCACGATGCCGTCTCTTCCTTCGTCAGCGTATCTAAATTGACCCGCCGGACGCCGGCTGGGTTCAATTCGTCGGCTCCGATGTCGGGCCATTCGCGCAAATCGGGCGGCTGGAGCCTGATGGGTCCAGAGCCGTCCAAAGTAAACTTCAGGTGCCGGTTGGCGGCGCATTGCGGGATGAGCGCCACAGGCTTGGACGCCGCATGAGTAGGATAGGTCGCAACCTTGACGTCAACGACTGTCGTCAGACCACCAAGCCCTTGGGCGCCGATGCCAAGCGCGTTGATCCGCTCATAAAGCTCAATCCGCAGTCCCTCTTCCGGGCTTGACGCCCCCCTTGCGATTAGTTCCGCCATATCGATGGGCTCGTTCATGGCTTCCTTGGCCAGCAGCATCGCCTTTTCAGCGCTACCACCGATACCAACAGAGATCAGCCCAGGCGGACACCATCCGCTGCCCAGGGTCGAAACGGTATTGACCACCCAGTCGGAAACGGAGGCGCTGGGATTAAGGGTGGTAAAACGTGCCTTGTTCTCGGACCCGCCGCCTTTTGCGGCGATAGTGATCTCAATCTGGTCACCTTGCACCAAGTTGACATGGACAACTGCCGGCGTGTTGTCGCGGGTGTTGACCCGTCTAGCGAGGGGATCCGCAACGATCGATGCCCGAAGGGGATTGTCCGGATCGAGATAGGCTTGACGTACGCCCTCATTCACAAGATCAGCGAAACTGGCTGTTGACTTAATGCGGGCATCCATGCCGACCTTTGCGAAGACAACCACAAGTCCGGTGTCCTGACAGATCGGGCGCCGCCCAAAGGCCGCCATGCGGGAGTTCAGCAGAATCTGACCTATGGCATTCTTCGCCGACGGGCTCTGTTCTCGCGTGTATGCGTGAGAAAGAGACCGGATATAATCTGGAGGATGATAGTACGAGATGTACTGAAGGGCGTCGGCGACGCTCCTTGTGATGTCGCGACCTGCGATGGTCCGTGTTCTGTTTCCCACCGGATTTTATCCAAACGAACCGAGGCCATTGACCATTTTCAAAATCTGGAAGCTTCGCACCCCCTGCTCGCCGCCTTCATATCCATAGCCGCTTTGCTTGACGCCCCCATAAGGCGCATCCGCGGAAACCCCTTTCAGGTAATTCACACTAACTGCGCCCGCAGAGAGACCATTGATAAGCTTCTGTTGCGTATCGGCCGCGCCAGTAAACAAGTAGGCGGCCAGACCGTACTCGGTGGCGTTGGCTTCCTCGATCGCCTCTTCGATCGTATCGAAAGGCGCCACGGTGAGAATCGGTCCGAACGGCTCTTCATGAAGCACTCTCGCTTGCTTCGGTACGCCCGTCAGGATGGTTGGCGGCCAGTAAAACCCCGGTCGGTCAAGGGGGATGCCACCGGTCTCGATGCGGGCGCCGCCTTCTACCGCATCCTTGGTCAGGCGCTGCATGGCCTCTATTCGCCGCGCGTTTGCCATTGGCCCCATTTGCGTTGCAGGGTCATCCGGTGGTCCGATCCTGATTCTTCGGACCGCCTCCGTCATCCGGAACAGGAGTTCCTCATAGCGGGACCGGGCGACAAGAATCCTGCTGGGCGCATTACAGCTCTGGCCCGCGCACTCGAATTTGTATTCCGAAATAGCCGGTATCGCCCTTGCCAGATCCGCATCTTCGCACACAATAACCGGGGAATGTCCACCGAGCTCAAGGATGCAACGCTGCAGATTATTCGCGGCCAGCGTGGCTAGCTGTTTTCCAACAGCCGTCGACCCCGTGAACGTCAAGACTTTCACAATTGGCGAACTGAGCAGATGCCGCGATATATGCACAGGAACACCGAACACCAGGTTGACCACGCCTTCTGGTATCCCTGCTTGACGCAAAGATTCCACGATATGGACAGCCACACTTGGCGTCTCCTCGGCCCCTTTGAGGATCACCGGGCAGCCTGCCGCCAGCGCGGGGGCGAGCTTGCGGGCGATAAGAACGGCCGGATAGTTCCATGGCGTAAATGCAGCGACGACACCGAGCGGCTCGGGGGCTATCATCCTGTTCGAGCCCAACGGAATCGGGGCCGACAACTCATCGGCATGCCGGCCATTCCATTCCAGCGTTTCGACTGCGCGCGCGTATTCTCCTGTCGCTTCGGCAATCGTCTTTCCCTGTTCGGACGACAGGTCCCTGGCTGCGGCGCCAGCTTTCTCTGCCAGAATGCTGGCGGCAGAGACGAGGATCTCGCCACGCTCTTTGGCGGGTCGTGAGGACCACGCCTTGCGGCTGCGTTCTGCCGAGGCAAGAGCTTCATCCAAGTCTGAAACCGTAGCCGAGGCCACTGAGGCAAATACCTTCTCCGTCGCCGGGTTGATCACCGGCAAAGTGGCTCGGCTACCACCGGCTCGCCATTTGCCATTAATGAAGAGCTCGTAGCTCTTGGCGTCGGACATCACGGGCTCCACTTGACTGAATTCTTGCATACGAGCGCAGTTTCGATATCGAAACTGCTGAACTCGCTTGAGCCAGTTTCATCGCGATGGTCGCGGCGGGTCAAATATCGAATATTGCCGAAATCCATCTGGAATCCAGATCGGGCTGGTCCTTATGGCCGCAAAAGATCATGCCCAGCTTTACAGGTTAGTTTGTCAGGTCGCCTCAGGCGCCACCGCCGCCCAGTCCCGGATTTCAATCAATTTTCTGGCGACCTTCGGAATGAGCTTGCAGACCGCAGAAACGGCCGCAGAACGCTCATCTTTGGGATTTACAGCGAGCACCACGGACCGAGTAATCACCGGATCGACGATCTTGACAGTCCGGACCAGCCCTTGGGAGGCTTCTTTCTGAACCGCAGACGGGGCGAGAATAGAATGCGCTTTTCCCTCTACGACCATGTTGATGATCGTTGAGAGGGAGTCCACTTCAAACCTGACGTCCAGCGCGCAACCGTGTTGTGCGACGACATCAGCCACCGAACGCCTGACATTGTTGTTGCGCATGGGAACCGCCAGGGGGAATTCATGCAGGTCGACCAGCGATATCGCATCTTCAAACGGTGGCTCGCCGGACGGAACCACCAGACAAAGGTCTTCGCGCGCTAGCACCGTCATTCGCCCCACACTGTCTGCTGTGCGGTACAGAACCGCCAGATTGAAGCGTCCAGCCGCCATCCATTCCTCTAGCGGTCCCGTCATACCCTCGACCATCTTGAGGGACACCTTGGGCAGTTCGTGTCTCACCGCCTCAAGC
Source organism: Mesorhizobium sp. M2A.F.Ca.ET.037.01.1.1 (assembly GCF_003998075.1). Classification (NCBI taxonomy): domain Bacteria; kingdom Pseudomonadati; phylum Pseudomonadota; class Alphaproteobacteria; order Hyphomicrobiales; family Phyllobacteriaceae; genus Mesorhizobium; species Mesorhizobium sp. M2A.F.Ca.ET.037.01.1.1. The sequence goes on from NZ_RZSA01000006.1 coordinate 3,358, forward strand.
AGCGGACCGCTCAGGACGCGAGCAGCTCCAGACGGAATCCCAATAGTCACCTCCCCGGCAGGGGAAGCGGCTGTGTTGGTCAATTCCACCTCGGTAAGTCGAATTTCTTTGAGAATTGCCCGCGCCCGCTCGAGCAGTTTGGCTCCTGACGCCGTCACGCTCACGCCGGTTCTGTCGCGTATCAGCAGCTGAGTGCCGAAGCCTTCCTCCAATTGGCGTACATGCAGACTCAGCGCACTCTGGGCGACATTCAGAAAGCCAGCGGCCTTCGTGAAACTGCCTGCTTCGACCACGCCGACGAAGTATCTTAACTGCCTGATTTCCACGGGTACTCTTCCGAGGGCGGACTGCAATTGACGCAATCTATCTTAAAATGTGATGGCACGACAGCAATAATTGTGCCGAGCTGCTGACGCTTGCTGTCGTCGTCCCAGTCTTGTTGATCAACCCGCTGAGGACTCAAACGGCCAACTCGGCGCCCGGATCCGTCGCGATGATTTCTCGGGCCCTTCGAATAACCGGTGGATCGACCATCTTTCCGTCCAATGCGAACGCGCCTCTGCCTTGCGCCGTCGCATCTTTTTCCGCCGCGAGGACACGACGGGCCCACTCGAGTTCCTGTGGGCTTGGTGAGAAAGCCTCATTGAATATGGCAACCTGATTTGGATGGATCGCCAAAGCCCCGGTAAAGCCAAGCCGCCGCGCATGGGCCGCGGCCTCACGAAGTCTATCATTGTCTGAGAACTCGCTGATACTTCCTATGAAACCAAGCGGTAGCAAGCCAGCGGCGCGAGCGGCAAACAGAACAGAAAGGTTCGGTGTCAAAAGAAGGTCGAGTTCCGGGGCACCGCCAACGGAGGCACTGAAGTCTTCAGGACCCAGCGCCATTGCAACCATCCTGGGATGGGCCGACGCAATGGCTGAGAGACTTTGTAATGCTGCCGGGGTCTCGATCAAGGCAAGGAACCGGATTCGACCCACCGCAAGATTTCTTTCTCGTTCAAGTTCCGATACCGCATTTGCGATCTCTATTACCCACGCTGCCGAATCCGTCTTCGGAAGGACAAGTGCATCAACACCCGCTACTACGGCTGCATCGAGATCGGCCGCCAAGGCACGCAAACCGCGATTCACGCGAACTAAAACATAAGCGCCCCTGCGGCCCACCTTTGCCACGGATGCAGAAAGCTGGCGCCGTGACTCACCTTTTTGATCCTGGGGAACGGAGTCCTCAAGGTCGAGTATGACGCCATCTGCCCCGCGCTCATGAGCCGCCTCCACAAAGCGCGGAACATGAGCGGGAACAAAGAGCAGAGATCTCCAGCGGGGAACAGACATCGGGCTTTCAACGGCCTGAACGGCGTCATTCATGAAGTCGCCTCTGCGGTCGATTCTAGCGTGGGCGCTGTCAGTGAGTTTGCTGGGCGGCCGTGGCACCCAGAGGGGCCAGGACTAGGCATGCACTCTGTGAATCGCGATCGCGCTTCCTTCCCGACAACAGGCACGCTCATGCTGACGCGGCTCTTGCGCGCAAACCTGCTCGAACCTCCTCGCGGACAGCCTCCGTATGCGCACCAAGGCCCGGAACTGGGCGCAGCGAGGGGCGCTCAGAGTTGAAGATCGCCGCCGGGGCGATCGTCTCTACTGTTCCTTCAGGTGTGCCAATCTCAACCCTGCGAACGTGTGGATGCTTTGAAATGTCCGCCACTTCGTTCAGTCGCCCATATGCCAAACCGGCCGCCTCAAGCTCCTGCATCGCTTCGTGGCAGGACAGCTCGGAAAACCGCAGCTCAATTATCTCATCAAGTTGAGGACGGTGGCCGAGGCGCTCCATGTTGTCGGCGAAACCAAGTGCACGCGTGAGCTCAGGCCGCTTCAGGAATTTCTCGCAGAAATTCACCCATTCCCGGTCATTCTGCACGGAAAAGATGACGTCCTTGCCATCGGCGCAGCGATAGGCGCCATAAGGCGCCAGCGAGGGGTGTTTCACGCCCGCGCGTACCGTGTGGTAGCTGCTGTAGTCGTGTTGCAGGACCGGCACGTTCATCCAATCGGCGACGGCATCGAACAGGGACACCTGAATGCTAGCCCCTTCGCCAGTGACCTCGCGATGATACAGCGCCTGAAGTATGGCGCTATGTGCCGTCATGCCTGCCGAGATGTCGCAAACCGACACACCCACACGGGCGGGTCCCTGTTGCGTCCCGGTGATCGCACACAGACCGGTTTCGGCTTGGACGATGAGATCATAGGCCTTGAGGTGAGAAAATGGCCCCCCCTCCCCAAATCCCGAAATGTCGCAGGTGATTAGCCGCGGAAAACGGCGACGCAGATCCGCAGATCCGAAGCCGAGTTTTTCGATGCTGCCTGGCTTCAGATTCTGGATAAAGACGTCAGCAGCAGCAACAAGCGTGTCCAGCACAGCACGGTCCGCCTCCAACCTCAAATCCAAGCATACTGACTCCTTACCCCGGTTGAGCCAAACGAAATAGGCGCTTTGCCCCCGCACCAACTTATCGTATTTCCGGGCAAAGTCTCCCTCAGGCCTCTCAACCTTGATCACCCGGGCGCCTGCATCGGCAAGACGAGACGATGCATACGGTGCAGCAACGGCCTGCTCCACAGCTACGACAGTGATCCCCTCAAGAGAGTTCTGCATGCAACACCGCGCTCTTCATCCAACATTTTCGTTTTGAGCCCGACGACGATTCAGCATCGCAAGCAACCGATTCTGTTCATTGCCCACGATCGAGAATGCCTCGTCGACTCCCATTCCAGGCTTCGCAAGCATCATGTCTGCCTGGGTCGCCATCGATATGTGGACGGAAGCCTGGGCAGAGAGATCTGTCTCGGTACAGCTTCCTCCAACGTACGCGCCTACCTTGTTCTCCTTACACAGGAGCACTGCACGTGCCGTGTCAGCCAATGAGCCGACATCAGGCGTCTTGATTTGAATGAGATGCGCGGCCTTCGCTTCGGCAAAGAGCCGAATATCCTCGAGCGTGTTGCACCTTTCGTCCACGACAATGCGAGCGGTGGAACCCCGGTTGTCCAAAATTGATACGATCTTGGCGTAGTTCTCAATTTGAGCTTGCGTCGAACCAAAATCCGCCGGGGACTCGACATTGAGGGTGAAACCCGGAACAGCGTCGGCGACCCTGCAGATAAAGTCGGCGATGAGTTGCGGCTCCAGGCTGATTTCCTGGCCGATCCAGCCATACACATCGAAATGCAGCACCGGATGATACCCCGGGCGGCCAATTTCGCGCGTCCGCGCCGCAACCCACTTCACGAACTCCATGAAGGCCTGGCCCTCGACGCCGAATTTCTGCCGTGAGTTGATCAGGCCGTGGGGAAGTATATCTACCGCTTTCAAGATCATTTTGTCGACGTTGATTTCGCGAGCATCGCCGCTTTGGCAGTAGATCGGAACCCTGCGAATTGGCAGCGGCAGGTTAAATTCACTGCAAACGACTTCCGCCATCGTGGTACTTTGAAGATGGGCCGAGGCGCGAAGGAGCGCCTGGCTAACGCCATACTCAATCGCGAGAGGTAACCGCTGGTGCTGGAGAGGCTCAAAAACCTTTGCACAGGCATCGAGATAACGAGATACGTCGACATTGAGAAGCCGGGGCACGACTATACGCGAGGTTAACTCCGAGATTTGAGCACTCTCAAACAAAGGATCTCGTCCTCCAGCACCAGAATATTGAACGCTCATCATGTCACCCCAAACCACGGCCCCGTCGGTGAGAGCAAGCCCGATGCTGAGCGAAGATGCCGGAACGCGGATGGACGTGAACCCAATCGCTGTCGCCTCGCCGCTATAGACGAAACCGTCCTGGGGCGCGCCGGCCCTGATGGCACCCTGATCGTCATAGAAAAAAGCGCCATTGCCAGGCGCAAGGAGGACGTCTTTGATCTGCATTTCACTTCGCTCGATTTTCGGACATCGTTGATGGCAGTTGGATTTGCTGCGCCGACTATGCACCACTTGATCTTGAGTTCGCCAACATAATGTCCCGGACGGTCCCATCGCGTTTTCAGATGGCCGGCGTCAGACACATGCACCCCGTATTCCGGCAAGCATTCGACGAACGTCGAATTATTGTATAGGTGGACATTGCAACGTCGTACTCACCTCATTTGGGTTAGCATTCGCGCATTAACCAGAATGCGTCTGAAATGCGCGTCAATCCAATCCCTTCATAGAAGCCGACAGAGTTGGGTGTAGAGATCAAAGCTATGGCCACAGCAGGCCCGAGTTGCCGGCGGGCTTCATACAGGAGGCCCTTGCCGATGCCGAGGCCTTGCGCCGACGCCGATACGGCAAGCTCGGAGACGTAGCAGATCCAGGAAAAGTCAGTAACGCATCGAAGTACTCCGACCAGCTTCCGCCCCGGCCGATGGAGCCGGGCCGTCAGCACCAAGTCGGCTTGGCGGAGCATCGCATGCAGCCGAAGCTCGCCATGGGTCGCCCCGAAGCCGGATTCGGCCAACACGCGGCAGAATTCGGCCGGGTCAAGGTTCGGCTCACTAACGTAAAGGATCTCAGATTGTTCGCTCATGCCAACCCCTTAACAAAAATTGATTGATCTAAGCTTACGCAATACCTTGTATTCGCAGCCGGTGCCGAGATTTTCGCCCTGACTGCGTGAAACCAGCAGTAGCTTGTGGCGGATTTTGGCACGAAGAGCTGCGCAGCAACTGCCCTATCCAGAACACAGCTTACTAGTCAGTTGAACGACTATGCTTTGTCATCTGCGTGCAAGTGCCCTGCCGAAGCGACTGCTTGCGTCTCAGTCCGCTTTAACCAGTGTCTAATCCGTGCTTCGACGGCGCCCCTTTTTAAACGGCAATCTCAGCTCGCGCGCCTACCTAGGATAGTAGGCTGCATCGCGGGGCGGCGAGGTTTATAAAAAACGGGACTGTTGGAGAGCAAAAGATGTTGCCGTTAGTTCGCCCCAGAAATGCTATATTTGAAATCAATCTTGGGGCTATTCAGGCGAACTTCCGGGCCATCACGGCCCTCGTTGGGTTAGGCGTAAGGGTCGCCGCTGTCGTCAAGAGCGACGCCTATGGACTTGGTGTTGTAGAGATTGCAAGGGCGCTTATTCATGTCGGCTGCGATCTGCTCTTCGTCGGCAATCTTGAGGAAGCGCTGCTTCTAAGATCGTCCCATGTAGACGAGGCAATCGCGGTTTTTTGCGATGATTTCGCGAAATTTGGTAGATTCTACCAATCCAATAACCTCATACCGGTTGTGAACAATTGCGCCGAATTGGAAGCCGTTATTGCAACAGGAACGAAGACATATTTTCTTAACGTGGAAACGGGATTTTCCCGCTTTGGGCTCGCCATTGCGGACGTGCGTCGCGCGTATTTTTCTGGTACGTTCGACATGTATCCCCCTTCGGTCGTACTCAGCCATCTAGCGTGCAGCGAAACCGTTGCGGACCCAACTAATGTGTTGCAACGGAACCGCTTCCGGGCGATCTACGATCTGATTAAGCCCACCTGCGGCAGTCTCGCAGCGTCCGCCGGTATCTGGCTAGGTAAATCCTATCATTTCGACATGGTACGGGTGGGCTCAGCCCTGTACGGGCTCAACGATGCTGGCATTCGACCAAATCCGCTGCAAGCGGTTGCAAGGCTCCGAGCGAAAATACTCGACGTGCGCAATGTCGCTAGGCGGGAGGCTGTTGGCTACGGTGCGACATTTCGTACGGGTCGAGCTACCCGCGTAGCGACCGTCGGGATCGGCTACACACATGGCCTTCCATGGGCCTGCGCGAACAAGATATCAGCTCGGTTCGCAGGTTATTCGGCCCCTCTAATCGGAACAATATGCATGGAGAACATGACAATTGATATAACAGATGTTCCAGAAGCGCTTTGTGGGCCAGGTAACTTTGTGGAATTACTGGGAAATGATTTTACCTTAGATGACCTTGCAGAAGCTGTGGGCCTCAGCCCACACGAAGTCTTAACCCGCCTAGGTGCTGGTTGCACAAGACGGTATCTGAATTCTTCCTTGTTACCTACGACCCCTAGGAATAAGGCGTTAGACTTTGATGGCAGCAGCGAGATGAATGATGGCAAGGCACGCCTTTGATTTCGTTATGGCGCTCCCATGGAGAACTTGGTCCATAGGGCATCCTTTGATTCGAAAGATAAGGATGCCCCATCAAAGCCCCGGATCAAACATGTAGCTAGGTCAGGACTCATTGATCCAGAAGATGAAGGCTGCAGCGAAGGCGATAGCCGACAGGAAGGTGTGAGCACATCGGTCGTATCTGGTGTGGATGCGTCGCCAGTCTTTGAGGCGTGCGAACATGTTCTCGATCCTGTGACGTTGCCGGTATCGGACAGGATCATAGCTGTGCTGAACACGATGCTTGGCATGGGGTGGGATGCATGGCCTGATACCGCGCTCGACGAGCGCCTGGCGGAAGGCCGCTGAACTGTAGGCCCGATCGGCCAGCAGGGCGTTGGCGGCGGGCAAATCCTCGATCACGGCCGCAGCAGTCTTGTGATCATTGGTCTGCCCTTCGCTCAGATGCAGCAGCCGCGGACGTCCCTTGGTGGTCAGTCCGCCTCGGCTGCGTCCGATACATCGGGATAGAGTTTTTTAAGGAGGCTGGCGGCAGTGCGGTGCGCTTTGAGATGGGTGGCATCGATCATCAGATTGTCCGTTTCGCCGCCCTGCGCGGCCAGTTCCGCTAGGATGCGGTTGAACACACCCAGCCGACTCCAGCGGATGAAGCGGTTGTAGATGGTCTTGTACGGACCGTAGTCGGAAGGGACATCTCGCCAGCGAAGGCCATTTCGGATCACGAACAGGATGCCGCTCAGCACCCGGCGGTCATCCACACGCGGAACACCATGCGACAAAGGAAAATAGGACTCGATCCGGCGCATCTGCTCCGGCGTCAACATCAGCAAATCACTCAAGGCAGCACCTCCTGCCACCCTGAATCACCAAACAGATATCAACTCAATAGATTATGGGTCCTGACCCTAGCTTTGATTCCGATTGTAACATAGAAATGCCTAATTGCCCGAGCATCGGACCTGGTCTAGAATCCAAGCCATACGAAGTGCTGCTTCTTCGGCTACACTAGGCCCATGTGAAGCGCCGCCGTGGCCACCGACCATACGCATGTGGAAAACAAGACCTGGGTCTCGACCGGCCGTAAAGGAACGTCGCTGGGCAACGTACCGAGCAGGCTGGTAGTAGAGCACCTGGCTGTCGTCGAGCGCGGCGTCGACGTAAGTTGGCGGGCGCGGGCGATCGGCACTGAGGTTGTAGTAAGGATCGTAGCTGCGCAGGTGCCGATATTCGTCGGCTATGTGGGGATCGCCGTACTCCGCTATTTCCGGCAGCGCGTACGGCATCGTGAAGTCCAGCTCGGTATCTATGATGTCGGCGAGCGGAACCTCGGCGAGTACGGCGCGGAACAAGTCGGGCCGCAAGTCGGCCGTGGCAAGCACGGTACCCCCGCCAGCGCTCGCTCCCTCAATGACGATGCCGTCGCCGGTGGCGACCCCCTGCCTAACAAGCGCCTCGACAGCGACGATCAGATCTGTGTGGGTGATACGTTTTCGATCGCGGGTAGCCGCCTCGTGCCACGGACGTCCAAGCTCCCCGCCTCCCCGTACGTGCACGATGCCGAAAGCAACTCCGCGATCGAGCAGGCTCAAACGTTTGGTCATGGATGAGGGCCAAGTGAAAAACGAGGGCCATCTCGGTTTTCCATAACAGCCGTAGACATTCAATAACACCGGCCCTGGGGTGGTTCGATCGCGCCGCGCGACGAGCGAAATTGGTATATCCACCCCGTCTTCCGCCTGCGCCATGACGACCGTCGCCACGTATTGAGCCGGGTCATATCCGGGAACGCGGGCCTGGTACAGGACTGCCGATCGGTCGTCGGCGAGATCATGCTCTACAAACGTGTCGGGCGTCACGAATGAGCTAACCGAGTAGACCAACTTCGAGCTTCGGAACGGATGCCGTGCGACCGAATAGCTACCCCCTGCAGACAAGCCGACCTTAAGAGTGCAGCTCGGCTCGTCGGGAACGATCGTGGCGGCGACCCCCCCGCTTCGGTTATGCGAGACGAGGCGAGGACGAAGGCCCTCTCGTTCCAGGACAACCAGGTGCTGGTCGAGCACGTGGACCTCCTCAAGCGTCACGCCCGCTCGATGCGGGATGACCTCCTCCCAGCACGATGGTGACGGGTCACCTATCGGCGCACACACGAGCCGCCAGTAGGGTCCAGCGTCGTTTACCCGAAACAAGAACCTGTCGCCCCAGTGCTCGGCAAAGACATGGTGGCCAAGATCACGCGCCACAATCCGGCGCCACCCAACGCCCGGCTGGTCGGCAGGAAGGCACCACACCTCCACCGCCCCGGCGTTGTCCATAACGTCCAAAAGCAGCCAGGCGCCGCTATCAGAGCGCCAAATCCGCAAGTTCAGTCGCTCGTCCGCCTCCTCGAACACTACCTCAGAGTGCGAATCGTTGACGTCCAGGCGTATAAGCTCATGGCGTTGCCGCCGCCGGTCCGCCCGCTCCCGCGTGAAAAAGAGCGTGTTGCCGTCCGCGGTCCAAGTAACCATCCCAGCCCGCCTCGAGCCCGTCCAGACGTCATGGCCGGTCTCTATGTCCCGCACCCTAAGCTCGAAGTTCTCGTCCCCGATGACATCGAAGCTGAACGCCACGTAACGCCCGTCGTCACTCGGCTCGAAGACACCGAGCGAATAGAAGATCTCGGCCCCCGGGATCGCGTTCGGGTCGAGAACAAGCTCGGCCGAGCCTCCGGTCACCGGCCGGCGCCACCACGCAGGATGAGACAGGCCCCGCCCGTGTCTTTCGAAGTACTCGAAAGGCCCAACCTGGAAGGTTGGTGGGGCGCCCTCGCAGGTGTGACGCCCTTCGATCTCGGCGATAAGTTCCGCCTTGAGCCCTTCCAGGTGGGCTGTCGCTTGCTGCGCGTAGCTGTTCTCGGCTTCAAGATACGCGCGGACGTCGGGATTCTCCCAGTCCCTGAGCCAGCCATACGAGTCTATCGTGACGTCGCCATGAAGGACCCGGATCCGTGCCTCGGAACGAGGAAGCGGTGGCTGCAGGTGCTTGTCTACCATCACAAGGCCCTCAGGAAAAAAGAGCAAGGAATTGGCGCGGCAGTCCGCGAGCAGACAGTTTGTGCATCAATGTTGCTCCTAGGCGATATAGTGTAAACCGTTTAACGAGCCACGGTGCGTTATTACCAACATCCGTTAATTCCGTTCTGGCAGAATAGCGCTTCGAGTGCCCTATTATTACTTACTGTCAGACGGAACCATGGTCGGCACTTTTCAGGTTGGGTGTCGACAATTCTGCTTTCGCACCTGACGTCGGCAGCCAGCATGCGGACATATGCTGCGGCCCGACTTCGATGGCCGGCGGCTCCTCCTCCTTGCACCGGTCGAAAGCAAGCGGGCAGCGAGGATGGAAACGACAGCCCTTCGGCACGCGTGCGGCGCTTGGAACCTCTCCTTGCAACGCCGGCAGCTCGAAGCGACTTGCGTCGCTGCGAATCTGCGGCGTGGCGTTGCGCAACGCGACCGTATAGGGATGCCGGGGGTTGAATGTGATGTCATCGGCGCTGCCGATCTCGACCAATCTCCCAAGATATAAGACTGCAATCCGGTCGGCGATCAGCCAGGCGAGCGGCAGGTCGTGGGTGATGAACAGTAGCGCCATGTTGTGCTTGGCGCGCAGGTCAACCAGGACCTGAAGAATTTGTGCGCGTATCGATACATCGAGCATCGACACGGGCTCGTCGGCAACGATGAGCTCCGGCTTCACGGCAAGCGCTCCGGCAATCACGACGCGCTGGCGCTGGCCGCCGGAGAGTTCGTGTGGGAAGCGGGCGAAGAAATCACCGGGAGGATTGAGCCCGGCCGCCGAAAGCGCTTCGCTGACCCTTTCTGTGAGTTGAGCATGGTTCTTGACCAGCCGCAGGGAGCGCAACGGCTCTGCCACACTGTCGAACACGGTGTGTCGCGGGTTGAGCGCCTGATAAGCATCCTGAAAGATCATTTGCACGCGTCGCCGGTAGGGACGCAGAGCCGAGAAGCCCTTTGCAGACGTCATATCGCGGCCCTCAAACAGCAACCTGCCTCCTGTGGGCTGGGCTAGCTTGGTGATGACGCGGCCCACTGTCGTCTTGCCGCTTCCGGATTCTCCAACCAGGGCGACGATTTCACCTCGTCCAATGTTGAGGTCGACTCCATCCGCCGCACGCACCGCCCCGGCAGATCGCCCCAGGACCCGGTCGAACAGTCCGCCCTGGATAGGAAAATGGACCTTCAGGCTCTCGAGACTCAGGATGTCGGAGGTGTCAGGCATGAACTGCAACCCTGCCTTCTTGCGAGGAACGGTGAAGGTGACAGGCGACGCGTCCCCACCCGAACTTTTCGAGGCTGGGGACTTCGGTCGCGCAAACCCCCATGGCCGACGGGCAACGCGGGTGGAAGGCGCAGCCTGACGGCCGGTTCATCAAGTTGGGGGGATCACCGGGGATAGGGCGAATGATTCGTTTACCGCTCGCCGGATTCGGGATCGATTCGATCAGCAGGCGAGTGTAGGGATGTTTGGGCTTAGCGAAGATCTCCGCGACGGTTCCATCCTCGACTATCCGGCCGGCGTACATGATCATCACGCGATCACACGACTCAGCGACGACAGACAGGTCGTGGGTGATTAAAATGAGCGCTAGGTTAAGCTGCGATCGCAACTTCCCCAACAGCTTGAGGATCTGAGCCTGTGTGATGACGTCGAGCGCCGTGGTCGGCTCGTCACCGATGATGATCGAGGGGCGACATGCGAGCGCCATGGCAATCATCACTCTTTGACGCATACCGCCCGACAACTCGTGGGGATAGGCAGTGCCGCGATCCGTCGGAATGCCGACGAGTTCTAGAACCTCCCGTGCCCGCGCGGTCGCCTCGGCACGCGACATGCCGAGCTTCAGGATGCATGGCTCGGCGATTTGCTTGATAATGCGGTGAACGGGATTGAGCGCATTCATCGCGCCCTGGAAAACGACGGACGTCTCGGTCCAGCGATGTGGCCGCATCGCCGCATCATTGTCGATCGACAGCAGGTTACCACGATAGCGCACTTGGCCGCCGCTGACCCGTGCATTGGGCGATAGTAGACCAGCGATCGCCATGGCGGTGGTAGTCTTGCCACTGCCCGATTCACCGACGAGGCCAACGGCCTCTCCAGCCTGGAGCGCGAAGCTCACGCGGTCGATCGCTCGCAATGAAACGCCCTTGAGCCGATACTCAACAGAAAGCCCGTCGACTTCCAAAAGCGATGCCTTGTCTTGGGAGAGGTTTGTCATGGGATCACCCTCTGCCGTGGATTGAACGTGTCGTCGAGGGCATTGCCGACCAGGACGAAGCTAAGGGAAACCGCGAGGGCGCACAGCCCGGGGGCGCCGAGGTACCACCAAGCTCCGGTACTGGCCGCACCGGCGCGCTGAGCGAGCGAAAGCAAAGTGCCCCATGAAGGCTGCAATGGGTCGCCAAGCCCGAGGAACGAGAGCGACGTCTCGACATAGATTGCGCCAGCGACGACCAGCGCACCATTCGCTGCGATTTGCGGAACGAGATTGGGGAGGATATGCCGCACCATGATGCTCAAATTGCTGCTGCCCACAACTCGTGCGCGATCAATGAATGTTCGCTCCTTAAGCGATAGTGTCTGACTGCGAACGATACGGGCGACAAACGCCCAGCTTGTTATGCCGATGACGACAAGGATCACGAAGAGGGAAGGACGGAAGCCGAGGATTTCTCTGCCCCGCCCCATTACTTCGAGCACCACGGGTGTGATGACCAGCGCAAGGACGAAGGACGGCATGACGAAAAAGAAATCCGTCAGCCGCATCAGCCAGACGTCAACTCTGCCACCGTAGTAGCCAGCAATGATACCAACCGTAGTGCCGACGACGAGGCTGATGACGGTCGCCAGCAGCGCGATCGTGAGCGATATCCGGGCACCATGGACGACCAGATTGAGCACGTCACGCCCCACCTCATCGGTCCCCAGCAGATGCTGGCTTGATGGTGGAACGAGGAAATCACCAGTTGCGGTGGCTACGGTCTCAAGTGGACCTACGAGGATATTGGGCACAGCAGAGAGGACAAGGAAAAACACCAGACACAACAGGCCGAGCTGAGCCCCGGCGTGACCAAGAAGATTGGATAGAAAGCTCTTGATCGCTCTCGCCCGGCTACGCGAGGAATATCGCACGATACTTTCACTCATTGCCGGATTCGCGGATCAAGAATGCCGTAGGCAAGATCGGCTAGGAGGTTCGCGACAACGATCGATACACCAAGCAACAGGAATATCCCTTGAAGAACTGGGTAGTCCCGCGCGTTGAGCGCTTCGACCGTGAGACCACCAATTCCCGGCCAGGCGAAGACGGCTTCGACGGTGATCGCACCAGCGACCACGTAGCCAAGATTGAGAGTAATCAAGGTCACGAGCGGCAGCATTGCGTTACGAAATGCATGGCGCATCAGCATCTGACCGTTGGTAAGTCCCTTGGCGCGTGCGGTCACCATGTAGTCCTCAGTAACGACGTCACTCATCGCTGCACGCGCGACCACAACGTATTGCCCGATCAGCCCAAGGGCTACCGCGGCGACCGGAAGTGCGAGATGTCGCAAGTAGTCTAGGATCTTATCAGTTGAACCTATGCTAGCGCCGGGTGAATAGATGCCATAACCCGGAAACCACCCCAATGCCGTGCTAAAAATGACTACTAGTACCATAGCAAGCCAGAAAGACGGCGTAGAATAGAGCGCTAGAGATGCTCCCATGGCGATACGGTCGACAGCTCCTCCTCTGCGCCAACCCGCATAGAGCCCAAGCATGACACCGCATAGCATGGCGATTAATTGGGCCAAGCCAACCAGGGCGATGGTGGCCGGCAAGCGCTCCCAAATAAGGTCAGAGACAAGTCTACCCCTGAACTTGAAGCTGTAGCCGAGATCGCCATGTAGAGTTGCCGACAGGTAGTCAAGTATCTGGTCCGGGAAAAGCGGCCGGTCGAGTCCCCAGTTCTGGCGCTGCGCCTCGATCCGTTCAGCGGACACGCTCATCCGAGCACCGCCAAGCAGAAGCGCTGCAGGGTCACCGGGAATGACCCTGAACAGGACGAAGTTCAGTGTGGCCACCATCGAAAGAGTTATGGCCGCCCTGATCAGGACATTCCCAATGCGGCTTGTTCGCCCTTCCTGTGCGTTGCCAGCCACGTTAGATCGGCCTCAACCGATCGAACGGGAAATAGCTCCAATCCGATATCGCGTCCTCCGGTCCCCAGCCCTGGAAGCAGTCCTTACGATAGGCACCGAGCGTTAAGGGGTGACTCAGAATGATATACGGCGCCTCAGCATAGATGAGGCGCGCTGCCTGATCGACCAGCTCCTGGCTCCTCTTCAGGTCGACGGTACGGTCGACCTCAGTCAGGAGCGCGTCGAACTTCTCATTTGTCCAGTACGATCTGTTAGTGAGGCCGATGGACTTGCTACTGCCCAAGACGAGCAGGTCGTGAGGCGAGGAAGACAGCCAGTTGCTGGCGATTAGCAGATCCCAGCTTCCGCCGCCGTCCGTCGGCGCTGTCGTGCGGGCTGTGAGCGCACCGGAATCGAGCTGGGTCACCGACACGGGAATGCCAATTTGTCCCAGCCAGCCCGCAACAAGCTGCACGGCTGCAATCGGAATCTCGCTCACACCCGAAGCCTTTCCTGTGATTAGCTCAAGCTGTAAGCTCTTTCCCTCCTTGTCCTCCCGGACACCATCGCCGTTCGTGTCCCGATATCCGGCCGCGTCTAGCCGACGACCCGCCTCGGCTAGATCGAAGCGGCGCCTGATGTCGCTTAGGTCTGAGTAATAGTCGGCGGCTACCGGCATCACAATTCCGACACCAGGGTCTGCGTGCCCGCGGTAGGCGCGATCCACGATCGCTTTCTGATCGATCGCATAGCCGATCGCGTCGCGAAACGCTGGATCCTGCAGGGCCTTGGTGCTGCCCGCCCCCTTCCCGGAGGCCGTATTAAATGCCAGATAGTCCCGCTGCTCCACGCGAGATTCATAGACCCCGATATCGCTCTCCTTCGAGAAGGCAGCCCACTGTGCGGTTGTCACGCCCCCACAATCGAAGCTCCCACTCTTCAGACCCTGGGCAATTGGATCCTGCGTGGTGAAGAAGTGGATAATCATCCCGGCCGTCTTCGGCTGCTCAGTGCGAAAATACGCGTTTGGCGTAAGGCGCACAAATTGGCCTTGCTGAAACTCCGCAACGATCATAGGCCCAGTTCCCACCAGCGGCGGGTCGTTGCGAAAAGTGCTGCGCGCATCCGCGTAGCCGATGTCCTTCCAAACGTGCTCAGGGACCATTAGAACGAAGTTGTCAATTGGCCAGCGCGTAGGAGCCTTGGTCACGATCCGCAGAGTTTCGTCATCAATGGCCGTAACGGATGCGACTTGTTCCATGCCGTCTGTGCTGTTTTGGCCAATATTCAGCTCGTCTGGCTTGCCCACGGAGCCAAGCAGATAATTATAGGTGAACGCGGCGTCTCTGGCGGTGGCGGGTTGGCCGTCCGACCACTTCATGCCGGGCCATACCTTGATTGTCCAAGTGAGCCCGTCATCAGCAACGGCCCACGCCTTCGCAAACCCCCTCCGGTCAGGGTGTCGCTGGGCGTCAACGCCGACCAGCGAATCGTAGGACAAGACAAGCGGCCAGAACGAACTCCAGGTGGCGAATGGATTCATGGAATCGGGAGCACCCATCGAGCCGACACGCACAATATGGTCGCTACAAGACGAAGCGAACGCCCTTGAGTTAATGACCCACGGGGCAACCGATCCCACCAGCATTGCTTTGACGACCGCACGGCGATTCATAGACCACATCATTCTGGTCCTCCTTTAAGCCTCGCCACGCCGCATTCCCGCACCTCGTCGCGCCCATTTGGAACTGATGGCCAGCGCGTGCACAAGGTAATTGGTGTGGCGGTTCCCCTTTATAGTCTTAAGTTAGATTTCTTCGACAGCTGCTGAATTGGCAAATAGAGACTCGATATAATCGCCATCTAATAAGTAGATGGCTAACGACTCTCCCCGCCCAGATGGACGCTTTCTGTCGACGGTGCAGCTCTGAAAATCGCACCTGTTGATTCCCCGGTAATCGACCAGCGCTGCCGCCAAAGACATTCTGCTTCCAGCCCCGCAGGTCCGCACGAAGTGATCCGTGCGGATGCAGGAGGTGCTCGAGGCCGAGATGGACGAGGGCGGCCTCAACGAGGAAATCCGCCGGCGCACCTGTGTCGTGCTCATCTTTCCAAAACATAGAGATGCCGCCCCCGTCAGGACATTGGCTGTCGAAACCAACGAAAACGGATGGCGCCAACCGCTAGATCAACATGGACGATCTGCGTGAGCACAAGAAACATGCTCTGCGCCAAGCCGCGCGACCAGCACCATGGCTGTCCCATTTTACTGATGGGGTGGATGCCAGCCTTCTCCGACGGCATCGCAATGTGCCAAGTTGGTGGTGTTAGCGCCACGCAAAGGAGAGGCAGGCATCGATGGAAAAGTTACTATCATTGGGGTCGATCTGGGAAAGAACGGCATTCAGCTGCAGGGGGCGGCAGCTGATGGATCGGTTGTATTCCGCAAGAAGCTGTCGCGCCTGCAGTTTTGCAAGTTCATGGCGAGTCAACCGGCATGTGTCGTGGCAATGGAAGCGTGCGGCAGCTCCCACTACAGACCTGTCAGATGGCTCGGCTTGGCCATGAGCCAAGACTGATTGTCCCGGCCTATGTCCCAAACCGTCCGTCAAGCGGCAGAAGAACGACGTCGCCGAAGCGGAGGCGATCGTCGAAGCAGCGCAACGACCGACAACGCGCTTTGTCGAACCGAAGACCAAGGAGTAGCAGTCCCGGGCTATCGTGTTTCGCACCAGAGAGCAGTTCGTGAATCAGAGAACCGAATGGGTGAATGCGTTGCGCGCGCACCTCTAGGAGTTCGGTTATGTTGTTCTGCAAGGCATCGGCCACCTGCCACGTCTGGCAGAGATCGTCGAGGACGAGAGTGCAGACCTGCCGGATCTGGTCCGCGACATCTGCAGCGCTCTTGACCAAATCAAACAGTTGAGCAGCCGTTTCGCGGCATTGAAGAAGACGATCGACATGCTGTCCAAGCAAGCTGCAACATCTCGGCGCTTGCAAACCATGCCCGGTGTCGGCCCTATTGCTGCCCTTGGCATTTTCGCCACCGATGGAACCCTTCAAGTGCGGTCGCGATTTCGCCGCCTGGCTCGGGCTGGGTCCCTCGGCAGAAGTCAAGCGGCGGCATAGGCACAAGTGTCCCGCGCGGGCGCGCCGCGAGACACATAGCGCTTGCCCCTTTATTCGCACCGTCTCTTGGTGGCACGCGGATTGCATAGGACTCCGTGAAGGCGAGCGCGGATAAAGCGGGCTGTTCCCTCGAGAAAACAAATCCGAGCGAATGAAGTGCAGAACCGAACCATCAAGGAGTACGTCATGCGAGTAGCCGTCGTCCGGAATCGTGATTTTACAGGCGTGATCAACCGATTCGGTCAGCCTTATCCACAGCCCCCGCAGCCTTGGCCGCCCGGCGAGACAGTCGAAAGGGCGGTGGCGGCACTGCAAGATGGCGGCCATGAAACGCTTTTGTGTGAAGGCGACAAAGGACTGCTCAATACGCTCGAGCGCTTCATGCCACCCGATCCGCAAGCCCGCCCTTCAGGATTTGTTTTCAACCTGGCGGAGGGGATTCAAGGAGATTACCGTTTCACGCACGTTCCGGGCATGCTTGAGATGGCCGGCGTTCCATACACCGGATCGAGCCCACTCGGGCATGGACTGACGGACGACAAAGTTATCAGCAAGACGCTCATGCGCAGTTGCGGCGTGCCGACGCCGAACTTTCGCATCATGCGCTGCGGCACCGACAGCACCGGCGATTTGCGATTCCCACTTGTGGTGAAGCCGCGCCGTGAAGACAACAGCTTCGGTTTGCAACTCGTGCATGAGCCCTCTCAGCTGGCGCAAGCCGTCGAAATGATCATTGGGCAATATGGGCAGGATGCGCTAGTGGAAGAATACATCGATGGGCGGGAAATCCATGTCGCGCTGCTGGGAAACGGAAAACCCGAGGTGTTGCCCTTCGCAGAGATCGACTTCGGCGAACGCGAAATTGGCCTTTTGACTTGGGAAGCGAAGTACCTGCCTGCCGAGCAGGCGTCGACGATTTGCCCGGCGCGAGTCGGGAGCAGTCTTGCGACTTTGCTGCGGGATATTTCGATTGCAACCTTCCGTGCCTGCGAGTGCCGGGACTATGCACGCCTCGACGTCCGGATCGACCGCTCCGGCCAACCCTTTGTGCTGGAGATCAACACGATGCCTGGGCTCAGTATGCAATCCGAATATGTCCTAGCCGCAATCGCCGCTGGGCACAGCTATTCGAGCTTGATCAATCGCATCCTTGATGTGGCCCACAAGCGGTATTTCGGGATCGGCATCCCGTAGCCGGTCACGCGTCGAGTCGGCGCCCACTCGGTGCCCCATCAGCGTGGCAGCCGAGACGTCGCCAACCGATTTCGGTGCTGCGCCGAGTGCGAGGCGGCGGTGATGACGGCGGTCGACATGAGATGTTGGTCGCAATGCTCGACTGCAGAAACTGACCGCGATCTGGAGTGCGCTCTAGGGTTACACCGATCGGGCTGCGGTTTTGCTCGTCTGCCGGATGTGTTAATCCTCGATCGTTGCGGGCCGGGAGCCGCTGGACGCGGCCTGGCGGCGGCTTTCTGCGCTCGATTGCGGCGCAACGGCGACCGTCGGGGGGCATCGATCGCGCGGGCGATGGCGTAGCCGACGATCATGCGCGACCAGACGTCGAGAATGACGGCGACGTAGACGAAGCGGGCCGGTAGCGCGGCATAGGTGATATCGCCGACCTAGAGTTGGTTGGCAGGTCGGGACAATGTCCTTTTGCCAGATTGGAGTAGATCGGACTGCTATGAATGCTGTCGGTCGCGGCGACGAACCGGCGTCTGACCTTCGGTTGCAGGCCGTGATCGCCCTAGAAATTCCAGCTCCTGAGCCTGCTTGCCGATCAGCTGCGGCGATTCGCGCCTCATTTCCGTGATCAGAGCGGCCGAAGCCGTATGTTCATCGAACCACTCCACCTGCCTCTGCCAATCCAGACAAGGATCAGGGTGCGGGTGATGTCATGCCGTTCCCCCAAATGTGCAGCGTCTCGCCCGACAGATTTTCCTGCACGGCCAACGCTTAAAGGTGACGCTATAACTACGATGTCTTGCCATCGCTCATGGTCGACGTCGACTGACAGGCGTC
Organism: Mesorhizobium sp. M2A.F.Ca.ET.037.01.1.1; assembly: GCF_003998075.1. Taxonomy (NCBI): domain Bacteria; kingdom Pseudomonadati; phylum Pseudomonadota; class Alphaproteobacteria; order Hyphomicrobiales; family Phyllobacteriaceae; genus Mesorhizobium; species Mesorhizobium sp. M2A.F.Ca.ET.037.01.1.1. The sequence continues at coordinate 21,811 of NZ_RZSA01000006.1, forward strand.
GCTTGAGGGAGCTGGCGACCCGGCCGCTGGTGCCCATCGCGACGCCGTGAAGACTTTCACTCGCCTATCCAGATAAGCGCCTTCATCCCGGTCCTTCACTATTTCTGCGAGGGTCCGCTGATTGGTTTCGAATGATTCGGTCCACGCCGCGCTGGTGAATAACATTCGGCTCAGCATCACCGTGTCGAAAACAGGCAGCCCAGTCAACCGGCGTATGATCGGGGACACCAGAGGGAATGCGGTACATTCACACAGAAAAGCCGCGATGTGCGGATATCTCCTTCTCAGTCGCGTGACGCACGCCGTGACATCGTCCTCGATTTCAGACACTAGCGTGCGCCGCGGCGGGCGCTGCATTTCGTTATCCAGGAGCTTTCCACCTTCGATACCGCCGACCACTATCCGCGCACGCTCGGCCGGGTCGTCGATCCCGAATAGGCCTTCGCTGCAATGCGTGGAATCGGCAGTCAGTACCGCGAGCTTGGCGCCGGGTGGAAGCTGACGTAGCAGGGTCGGTATAAGCAGGAGACTTGACAGCGCCACGGGTACGTTCACCGACGCGGCCACCGCTGCCTGATGTCGGATGGCGAACCCACAGTTGGCGATCACGGCAACGGCGCCCCGTTCGACCAAGCGTTGCGCTGACGTGACGTAGGCCGGTTCAAGCGACGGATCGCCTCGGATGACGCGATCCGCCCAAGCACCCTCCACTGTCTCGATGATGATCGGAAAGTCGTAAGTATCTGGATTGAGCAGGGAACCGGGATACGTTTGCGGAGGTTTCTCGCCCGGCGCGAGCCCGCGCTCAAGCTCGAGAAAGCCTAAGGAGGCAGGAGGTCTATGTGATGTCACGCGGGGAACCTCGAGCAGTATTCTATATCATCATCATCGGAGGCAGCGCCGCCCTTGCGGGTGGTCACGTGCCCATGTGATCGCACTTGTGCCGGCCGGTCAAATATCGAATGCAGGCGGCACCATCGTGAGGCCAGATGGCTTTCCCGGCGACGTCGCGGCTGTCTCCCCGCAGCAAACCAGCCGCATATCTGCATAGCGACCGTTTCCCGGCATCTGCGGAGCGTCATGCGCGTTGGCGGCATCCGGCCGAAATAACGTCTGTATGTCCGGACGTGAGCTCTTACGGAATCGATTCTGTAATTCTGTGATTCAATCCGGACATGCAGATCGGCTACGCGCACGTTTCGACGGCCAGAACTTGGACCTGCAATGCTCTGATGCTCTGATGCGCGCCGGCTGCGAGTAGATCTTCGAGGAGACGCAATCCGGCCGGACCGGCAACAAGCGTCCCGCGCTCGAGGTCGACAGCTTGGGATCATCCAGACCGCTCATGACCTGCAGCAACGCGGTCCCTACCCGGCTTAGTGCAGGAGATAACTCTCTGCCCGGGATCCTGGAGGGACAGGCATAGATACTTCAACTCGGTGTAGTCCTCGAGGCCGTACTCGAACCTTCGCGGCCGATGCCGGACTGCTTGATGCCACCGAACGGCGCAACCTCGGTGGAGATGAGCCCCGTGTTGATGACGACCATGCCCTATTCCAGCGCCTCGGAGACACGGAAGATCCGGGATGCATCGCGGGTGTAGATGTAGGACGCGAGACCGAACTCGGTAGCGTTTGCGCGCTTGATGACCTCTTCTTCCGTATCAAATCGGAAGAGAGGCGCGACCGGCCCAAATGTCTCTTCGCGCGCGACCTTCATCTCCTGCGTTACATCGGTCAGGATCGTCGGCGTGAAGAACAGCCCACCTCTTTCGTGCGGTTCGCCGCCGGCGACGACTTGAGCACCCATTGCACATGCGTCGGCAATGTGCTCCTTCACTTGGCGGCGGCCTTCTCCTCGATGAGCGGTCCGATCGCCACGCCTTTCTCGAAGCCGTCGCCGACCTTGAGGCTCCTGACGCGCTTCGTCAACGCCGCCGCGGCGGCATCATTGATCCCGGACTGCACGTAGAGGCGGTTGGCGCACACACAGGTCTGCCCGGCATTGCGGAGTTTCGACAGGATCGCGCCTTCGACGGCAGCATCCAGGTCCGCGTCGTTGAAGACGATGAAAGGGGCGTTGCCGCCGAGTTCGAGGCCAAGGTTCTTGATCCGGCCGGAAGCCTGCCGCATCAGCGTGCGGCCAACCTGCATAGAGCCTGTGAACGTGATCTTGCGAACCTTGGTGTTCTCGCAGAACGCCTTGCCCACCATGACCGCGTCCTTCGAAGTGATCACCGAGAACAGTCCGCCCGGCAGTCCCGCGCGCTCGGCGAGCAGCGCCAGTGCCAGCGCCGAGAGCGGTGTCTGGGCGGCGGGCTTGGAGACGATGGCGCAGCCGCAGCAAGCGCTGGCGCCACCTTCCTCGCTAGCATCTCATCCGGGGAGTTCCACGGGGTGATCGCACCGACCACGCCGACCGGCTGGCGTATTACCATAATGCGCTTGTCGTCCTGATGTCCGGGAATGACGTCGCCGTAGGACGCTTGCTTCCTCGGCGAACCACTCGACGTAGGACGCGCCGTACAGGATCTCGCTGCGCGCTTCGGCGAACGGTTTGCCCATCTCGGCGGTGAGGACGGCCGCGAGATCGTTGGCATTCGCGACCATGAGGTCATGGAGGGCGCGCAGGACCCCAGCTCTCTCCTTGCCTGTGCGTCGGGTCCATTCCCGTTACGCGCGGTGCGCGGGGTCGATGGCCTGCTCCACCGTATCCCTTCCGACATCGGGGACCGACGAAACGACCGCGCCGGTCGAGGGGATTGGTCATGTCAAAGCGACGTCCGCCCGAAATCCATTCGCCGGCGACATAGGCGCGTTCGATCAGAAGAGAAGGAACGGCCAGTCCCTCCGGCATCATGGTAAGTACACCCATACCCAGAGCTCCACTTTCAAGTCTTGTAAGTATTCAGCCGCCAGGCGGATCAGATCATGAATGAGCCGCCGTTAACGTCGAGCGTGACACCCGTGAGGAAGGCAGCGTCTTCAGATGCCAGGTAGGCGACCGCAGCGGCGATGTCGTCACCGGTGCCCAGTCGGCCGACAGGAATGCTGGCGACGTAGGCCTGGTTAAGTTCGGCACCAGCCGCGGCAGCCATCGGAGTTTCGATGCGACCCGGCGCAATGGAATTCACCGTGATGTTCGCTGAGCCGACTTCAACCGCAAGGGTGCGGGCAAGGGCCATCATGCCGGCCTTTGACGCGGCATAGTGTGCTCCTGCAATCTCGGTTTTCGTTCGGCCGGCCACCGATGCGATGTTGATGATCCGGCCCCATTTCGCCGCCCGCATGTGGGGAAGACAAGCCCGGCAGCAGAGGAAGGCGCCTGTCAGATTTACTTCGAGAACCTGACGCCACTCCACGGCGAGCATCTCCTCAACCGTTGCCTTCCGTCCGCCGTGTTTCGGAGAGATTCCCGCGTTGTTGACCAGGATGTCGACCCGCCCGAATCGAGCCGATGTAGCCTGGACCATTCGCGTGACATCAGCGTCTGTGGACACATCAACGCGCACCGCCAAGGCCCGCCCAGTACAGTCCGAAGACAGGGTCGAAATGCTGGCGTTCAGGTCACTCTCGGAGAGGTCCGCCAGCACAACATTGGCGCCGGCGTTGAGAAACCGGGTGGCGATCGAAAGTCCGATGCCCCGCGCGGCGCCTGTCACCAGAGCCACCTTGCCGGCGAATGCGGTCGCGTGCGAAACCTGGTCCACGACCTACTTCTCCTACACTGTGGCGACGGGTGTCAGCGGCAAGCCGAACGAGCCGGGCAGGCGCAGAGGCGGAGCGGTAAGGAAAAACCGGCTAAGGTTATGATCTCTTAGCCACGCAGCCAAGTCCGATAGATACCAGAGCTCGTCAAGGCCAAGCTTGAATAGACAATGCTGGTGCAGCGGCAGGCCGGCGCAGTGGTCGCAGCCGTCCGGTACGCGATTCGGATACGCCTCCACCGCGAAGTTGTCGGCAACCAGCGCGGCGATACCGCAGTCGTCGATCCACCGGAGCAGCCTGTCGTCCCGCCCCTCTAGTACGGCGCAGGCATTGTGCAGAACACGCGGATCCGGGCTGCCGTCCATGTCGACAACAAGTTTGGCGAATCCGGTGTGAACGCACAGTATGTCGCCCGCCTCGACTTTAACGGACTGAGTCTGCATAGCACGCACTAGGGCATCGTAGCCGACCAGGGTTCGGTCCCGTCCATAGATCCTGCCTAGGTCAAGCAGCACGCCCCAACCTTGGACGCAGGTCTCGGCGAACTTGTCGATGCCTAATCGGCGCGCGCGAGCTCCGCCTTCGGCATCGGGTCCAAGAACATCCGTGCCGCCCCTGAAGCCATTATAATAGACGATCTCAGCGGTGCCGTCATCGTCGGTGTTGAAATGCTGCCCGATGTGGCTAAGGGCGTCCCACTGCGTCGAATATTGTGTGAATAGTGTCACGCTGTCATCGCAGGACGCGTCAATGTAATGAGTGTTCTCCAGATATAGGGGATAGTTCACCGCCGGCAGTCCCTGCTTGCGTATCGCCACATGACGACGCGGCGGCTTGCGGTTCGGATTGAGCGCAGTCCCGCCGGGGAGATCCAGTGGCAAGCTGAGGCAGAAAGCCCGGCCGGTCCTGATCTCGGCGGCCGCTTTCAGTCGGATGTCATCCGTGATCAGGTTGAGGCGCCCGACTTCGTCGTCGGCGCCGAACAGGCCCCGGTTTGCGCCTTCCGGCTTATTGTTCCATCGGTTGCCCACGTAACGCCATTCCGCTCAGTGATCCAGGGTCCCGGCAAACAGCGAAATCGGAGGATGCGCATCGGGATCCGTCATCACCTCGATGAGTGTCGGCCGCTCGGCGACGAGGGCTCGCTTGAGGACCTCCGGCAGAGCCGCAGCGTCCTCGACTCTTATCCCTTCGCAGCCACAGGCGCGCGCAATCGCCGCGTGATCAACCGCTGCAAAATGGCAGGCTGTGGTATAGGCCCCAAACTTCACGGTTTCTGCGTCCTTCTGGAAGCCGAGGATGCCGTTGTTCAGGACGACGACCGTCACCGGAATTCCCATGCGGACCATCGTCTCCAATTCGGCCCAGGAATGGGCAAAGCCGCCGTCCCCGACAAGCGCCACAACAGGTGCCGAAGGCCGCGCGACTTTTGCTCCAATGGCGAGCGGAAGGCCCCATCCGAGCCCGGCGAGCCCACGGGGTGTGAGGAAGCGCGTCCCTTCCCGTGGCGCTCGCAGATGACCGACGACCCACATCGATGAGTAGCTTGCATCAGCAGTGATGATCATCTCTGGCTGGAGCAGATTCTGCAGTTCCGCCATCACGCGTTCTGGCCTGATCCCTGCGGTTGCCTGCTTTAGAAGGGGTGCCCTGACCGTCTCGAACTGGCGCCAGGCATCGGCAATCCGCTCGGCCAGACCGGGGCGCGCCTGTGACCTTGCCTTGAGATCTTGGGTCTTGAGGGCCTGCGTGAGTGCTTTGAGGGTTTCTGCTGCATCCCCGACGAGGCGGACTGCCTCGTAGTTGCGCCCGATCTCCTGCGGGTCAAGGTCGATCTGGATGATCCTTGTACCCGGACGAATGAGGCGCCAGCTGTCGGTGCCGTTCTGGTTGTTTCGTGTTCCAACTTGCAGGATCAGGTCGGCATCCTCGACCAAGCTCCGCGTGAAGCGGCCAAGCGATGTTGGCCCTACGAGGGATCCGAGCACGCCGAATGAAAGGGGGTGGAATTCATTGACGGCACCCTTCCCCATGTTCGTCGTGAATACAGGGAGCGAGGCAAATTCCTGAAGGTTCGCCAGAGCCGATGGCGCGCCGGTGGAAAGGGCGCCCCCACCCGCCATGACCACCGGGCAATGGGCTTTCGCGATTAGGAAAGCCGCTTCGGCAATGCTGGCATCCGACGGCCGGGTCCGGTCGAGGGGCCAGGCGCTGAGGCATGCCTCGCGCTTGTGGGCGCTGGGCTGGGCTGTCTCGCGGAGCAGGTCAGCCGGCAGTAAAAGGACGGCAGGCCCCGGCCGGCCACTCGCCGCAGCCACGAACGCGGCGTCCACGTAGTCGTCAACCCGATCCGCGGTGCCAATACGGCGCGTCCACTTGGCGCAGGATGCGAAAAGCGCCAGGTGATCGAGTTCCTGAAAGGCATTCTTATCCACCTGCAGTCGCTCTACCTCCTGAATGAGAGCCACCACGGGGATGCTGGCCTTCAGGGCCTCGGCCAGCGGTGCAACGAGCAGTGCCGCTGCTGGACCGTTCTGGGCGGTGACCACCGCGACCTGTCCCGAGGCCCTCGCGAAACCATCGGCCATCGCACCACCCATATTCTCCTGGCGGTAGGCGATTTGACGGATTCCGATTTCCTCCGCAGCGAGGATCACGGCGGAAGGAAGGCTCTGACCGAATATGAACTTCACGCCGTGGCGCGACAACGCACGAGCGATTGTTACGGCAACGGTAGGTTCGATTTCTGTCATCGTGTTTCTTCCTATAGAGTTCTGAATGGTCAGGCGCAGAGTGACCGCGGCCCCAAGGCGCGTAACATGCCGTGCGGTTGACACGCTGGCACTGCCCGGGAGCCCTAACGAGTAGTGCGGATTCAGACCGCGGCGAGCATGCGGGCTGAGGCAGCTTGCATTCTGGATCTTGACCGCCACCAGATGAAGTACATGGCGACGAGCCAGAGCACGGGCAGAAGCATCAGCAGCGACGCCACCGCGGCGACGGTGGGGTCGATTTCATGCCGGATGTTTTCCCACATCTTTAAGGGAAGCGTGCGTATGGATAGACCGCTGACGAGCAAGGATATGACCACTTCGTCGAACGAATGGAGGAACGCAAAAACCGCCCCGCCGAGGATGCCTGGCCGGATCAAAGGCAGAGTCACCCTCATGAATGTCCGGAACGGCCCGGCCCGCATGCTCTTAGCGGCTTGCTCAAGACTAATGTCAAAGTTGGCCAGCGTTGCCGCGACGACAACTACGACATAGCTCATAGCGCCAATGCTGTGCGCCAAGACGATGCCTGTCTTCGATCCGACTAGGCCGAAGGATACCAGACCAAGGTAGGCTGCGATGCCGACCACGATCACCGGAAAGGTGATCGGTGCTAGGAGGACCAACGTGAGCACGTTGCGCAGCATTGGCGCGCTGCGACTGAGTCCATAGGCGGCCAGCGTGCCGAGTATGGTCGAGATTATGGTTACCGAGATTGCAATTTCGAAACTGCTCAGCGCGGCCCCGTTCCACGACGGATCGGCAAAAAACGAACGATACCATTGCACGGAAAAGCCGGATGGAGGGAATTCCAACTGCGTTCCGGCGCTAAAAGACACGATGATCACCACCACGCCCGGGAAGAGGAGAAAGAGTAGGGTGAATATGACTACCGTGATCCCTATGAACCTCCACACATGGGTGGCGTCGCCAGCGCGGTAAAGATGCATGTTCCAGCGACGCGCCCGCCGAAGCGTGCCGAGCTCAGTGAGATGTCGCACCAAGGCCCCCGCTGCGGGAAAACGGTTTCGCCGATCCGACGCAGCATTGCCTTTGGGGCCGGCCGGATTGAGTCTGAGGACGGCGAGCACCGTCATCG
>NZ_RZSA01000700.1:0-3649 GCF_003998075.1 Mesorhizobium sp. M2A.F.Ca.ET.037.01.1.1
GCACCATACATACGTACCGGTCAGTAACATTGTCAAGCGAGTCGTCTGCATGCCATCGGACAATAAAATTGAAGCGTCGTTGAACACGGCCCCCGCCCCGAGGGCCGCCGACAAGATTCTCGACGTGGCGCGCGACCTGTTCTACCGCGAGGGCATCAGGGCGATCGGCGTCGACGAGATCGTCAGGCGCGCCGGCGTCACAAAGCCCAGCCTCTATCGCAGTTTCCCGTCCAAGGATGAGCTCGCCGCCTCCTATCTGCGCAAATACGACCTCGAATTCTGGGAACGCTTCGACGAGGCGGTGGACGCACATCCCGGCAATCAGCGCGCCCAGATCATCGCCTTCCTGACCCGCGTCGGCAAACGCACGCAAAAGCCGGACTATCGCGGCTGCGGCATGACCAACGCGGCGGTGGAATATCCTGAGCGTGGTCACCCGGCCCGCATCGTCAGCGAAAACAACAAGCAGGAATTGCGCCGGCGCCTGCGCGCCATGGCCGCCGCGATGGGTGCGGCGGATTCCGACACGCTGGGCGACGGGCTGCTGCTGCTCATCGAGGGCGCCTATATCAGCGGCCAGCTTTTCGGCCATGGCGGACCGGCGGCGTCGGTCGCCCGCAACGCCGACCTCTTGATCGAAGCCAGCTTGAAGAAATAGCGGACGGCGTTACGCTTCCGGCAGCTCGAAACGGAGTTGCCATCGATGCGTGCCCTTCTGATCCCGCTTGCGCTTGCCGGTTTCTGCCAGGCGGCCCAGGCCGGCGACATCTCCAGCGCCTACACCGATCTCGATTCGAAGAAGGACTGCGTGACCTATGCCCAGGCCGCGGAAGGCGACGGCGACTGGGCGAGCCTCGTCTGCTCAGGCTATCGCGGCTACCCGGTGCTGATCGGCTACGACGACGCGCGCGAATCCGTCTATTACGGCTTTCCGTCCGACGACATGACCGCGGTCTGGGAGAGCTTCACTGCCTTCAACGGCTCAGGCCCGAAAGTGGAATGGCGCATCGAGACCAATGGCGACATCGCCATCCCTTTCGCCGCCATCCATCGCCGCTCGGTCAGCAACCCCGAGGACGACAAGGAATCGACCGACGTGCTGGTCGTCGCCAAGGTCGCGCAACCGGAAGAGCATCAGGGCTGCACCGTCGGCCTGGTTTTGGCCACCGGCAACCCACAGGCCAACGATCAGGCGCGCAAGCTGGCGGATGAGAAAGCCAAGACCTTCGTCTGCGGCAAGGACAAGCGCGAAGTGATCGGCGACGTGCCGCCCTTCGGCCGGGTGGATAACTAGTGGCGCTGCACAGGGCTTTTGAAAGTTTGTCTTGGTGTCGATTTTCCGCCGCCCGTGAAAATCAGCGCAAACGCCGGGGATTGGCTGCAGCCGCCCCAACTTCGTCATTCTATGGCGGAGCAAGGAGCGATGCGACGCGGCGCAGACCATAGAATCCATGCCGTTATGCAGGCGCGCCTCTCACGGTGCAGAATTCTGCTCCGCTGCGCTCTTGGATCAAGGTAACGGCATGGATTCCAGGGTCTTCGCGACGGAGCTTCGCTCCTGCTCCGCCCTGGAATGACGATCGCGATGGACGTTTCTGCCAATCTCCAACGCATACCGCCTGCCAACGCAAAACGCAGCCAACCTTTCAAAATCCCTTTGTCGGGAAACCAGCCGCTCTCAACTAACCATTGCGCCAAGTCTGGTTCGGGTTTCCATTCACGGGCCGGCCTAGTAAACCCGTGTTCCGATTGCAGCCGGTCTCGGGAGGTTCCGCTTGTCCAGTTCTGTCAGCGTCACGAATGACAACGGCGTGGCGGTGGTCACCATCGACAATCCGCCGGTCAATGCGCTGAGTTTTCATGTCCGCAAGCCGCTCTATGAGGCGCTTGCCGCGCTACGCGACGATCCTGCCGCCAAGGCGATCGTCATAGCCTGCGCCGGGCGCACTTTCGTCGCCGGCGCAGACATCACCGAATTCGGCAAGCCGGTCCAGCAGCCGGAACTACGCGCCATCATCGCCTTGCTTGAAACGATTCCCAAGCCGACAGTTGCCGCCATCCACGGCACGGCGCTCGGCGGCGGGCTGGAACTGGCGCTCGGCTGCCATTTCCGCATCGCCGATCGCGGCGCCAAGCTCGGCCTGCCCGAAGTAAAACTCGGTCTCTTGCCGGGCGGCGGCGGCACGGTGCGGCTGCCGCGCCTTGTGGGCGCCGCGAAGGCGCTCGCCATGATCGTTTCCGGAACGCCGATTTCGGCCGGCGAGGCGAAGGCGGGGCTTGTCGACGCGGTCGTCGACCGCGATCTGCCGGCGGAGGCCGTTCGTTTCGCCCACGAAATGACTAACCGAGGCGGCCCCTTCGTGCCGGTGCGTGAGCGCAAGGACCGCCTCGCCGAGACCGATCTTGCCACCTTCGACGCCCAGGCCGCTGACCTCGCCAGGAAGGCGCGCGGCCTCGAAGCGCCAATCGCCTGCGCCGAGGCCGTGCGCAACGCCATCACCTTGTCTTTCGACGCAGCGCTTGCCGCCGAACGGCAGCTTTTCCAAAAGCTCGTTGCCGGCGATCAGTCGCGCGCGCAGCGGCATCTGTTCTTCGCCGAGCGCGAGGCGGCGAAGGTGCCCGGCAAGGACCTGCAGAAGCGTCGGCTCGAACGCGTCGGCATAATCGGCGCCGGCACGATGGGCGGCGGCATCGCCATGGCCTTCGCCAATGGCGGCCTGCCGGTGACCTTGCTCGAGACCAGCGATGAGGCGCTGGGGCGCGGGCTGGCGACGATCGAGAAGAACTATGCCGTATCGGTCAGCCGCGGTTCTTTGACGGAGGAGGCCAAGCAGAAGCGCCTCGAACTGTTCAAGGGCAGCACCGACTATGCCGACCTTGCCGATTGCGACCTGATCATCGAGGCCGTGTTCGAGGACATGGTCGTCAAGCAGGAGGTGTTCGGCAAGCTCGATACCATCGCCAGGCCCGGCGCCATCCTCGCCACCAACACCTCCTATCTCGACGTGAACGAAATCGCCGCCTCGACGTCACGGCCGCAAGACGTGCTCGGCATGCATTTCTTTTCGCCGGCTAACATCATGAAGCTCCTGGAGATCGTGCGAGCCGAAAAGACCGCGCCCGAGGTGCTGGCGACGGTCACTGATCTCGCCCGGCGCATCGGCAAGGTCGCGGTCGTCGTCGGCGTCTGCCACGGTTTTGTCGGCAACCGGATGCTGTCCGCGCGCGGGGCGGAGAACGAAGCGCTGCTGCTGGAAGGTGCCACCCCTGCCCAGGTCGACAAGGCATTCACCGATTTCGGCTGGCCGATGGGACCGTTCCAGATGGGCGACCTCGCCGGCCTCGACATCGGCTGGCGCAACCGCAAGGCGCGTGGCCAGACGGCGGTGATTGCTGATACGCTGTGCGAACAGGGTCACTTCGGTCAGAAGACCGGAAGTGGGTGGTACCGCTATGAGAGCGGCGCGCGGGAGCCGGTCGCGGACCCGGATGTGGAGGCACTGATCCGCGCCAAGGCGGCGGAGCTTGGAATTGCCCGGCGTGAGATCGGCGCGGAGGAAATCATCGAGCGCACGCTTTATCCCTTGGTCAACGAAGGTGCGCGGATTCTCGAGGAGGGGGTAGCAGCCCGCGCGTCCGACATCGATGT
>NZ_RZSA01000701.1:0-3649 GCF_003998075.1 Mesorhizobium sp. M2A.F.Ca.ET.037.01.1.1
GGCGGTCGAGCTGTTCGTCGGCAAGCTGAAGCAGAAGCCGAACGGCTACTGTGGACGGCACCCGATTCGACTCGCACCGACGTGCCCGGCGTGTTCGCCGCCGGCGATGTCACCGATGATGTCTACCGCCAGGCGGTGACGGCCGCGGGGCTTGGTTGCATGGCGGCACTCGAGGCGGAAAAATATCTGGCCGGCATCGAGGTTCACCGCGAAGCGGCGGAGTGACAAATCGGCTGAAAAAAGCCGTTTAAAAGCCTGATTTTTCATTCAGACGCCAAATGCAACGCGAGGGGAATCATGGCGCTGGACTGGGACAAGCTACGCGTATTTCACGCAGCGGCGGAGGCTGGGTCGTTCACCCATGCCGCCGAGACGCTGCATCTGTCGCAATCGGCCATTTCGCGGCAGGTCAGCGCGCTCGAGCATGATGTCGGCGTCGCACTCTTCCACCGTCATGCGCGTGGCCTGGTGCTGACCGAGCAGGGCGAGATGCTGTTCCGCACGGCGCATGACGTGCTGATGAAGCTGGAAACCATCAAGACGCGGCTGACCGAGACCAAGGACCGGCCGTCGGGCGTGCTCCGCGTGACGACCACGGTGGGGCTGGGCGCCGGCTGGCTGACCGAGCGCGTGCAGGAATTCATCGAGCTCTATCCCGAGATCAGCCTGCAGCTGATCCTGGCCAATGAGGAGCTAGACCTCACCATGCGCCAGGCCGATTGCGCGATCCGGCTGCGCCAGCCGCAGCAGCCCGACCTTATCCAGCGGCGGCTGTTCACGGTGCATTTCCACCTCTACGCGGCGCCGTCCTACATCGCCAAGTTCGGCAGGCCGGCCTCGATCGCTGAGCTCAGGAACCATCGCATCGTCACCTTCGGCGTGCCGGTGCCTTCGCATCTGTCGGAGCTGAACTGGCTGGAGACAGTCGGCGATTTCGAAGGCGCGCAGCGGGTGCCGACGCTGCAGATCAACGACATCCTGTCGATCAAGCGGGCGGTGCAGGGCGGCGCGGGCATCGCCATGCTGCCGGACTATGTGATCAACAAGGACTCGAACCTGGTGCAGCTGCTGCCGGAGACCGAGGTGCCGTCCTTCGACACCTATTTCGCCTATCCCGATGCGATGAAGAACCAGGCGAAGCTGCACGTTTTTCGCGATTTCGTTATCGCCAAGGCGCGCAGCTGGTCTTACTGAATGCCCGGCCGAGACTACTGCCCGCGCCAGGGTGTGAGGCGGGGCAGCCAGCCGGGCACGGCGCGTCGGTAGACTTCATATTCTTCGCCATAGCGCTGGGCGAGCGTCGGCTCTTCATAGATATTGACGAACGAGACCATCGCAGCCGCGGTGATCATGCCATAGAGCAGCACCGGCCAGCTTGAAAAGATCAGAACCTGGCCGAGGATGATCGCCAGCACGGCCACGTACATCGGGTTGCGGACGTGGCGGTAGATGCCGCCCACGACCAGTTTCTCCGTCGGCGCCACAGGGGCGGGCGTGCCCAGCCCTTCGAGGGCAAAACGGGCGAAGGCGTGCAGCAGGATCGCAGCTGCTCCGATCACGAAAATGGAGCCCGCGGCCACGAAGCCCGGCGCAGTCGCCAGAGGTTTGCGATAATGGTCGGTCAGCAGCCAGGGCATCAGTCCGGCGACAACGCCCGGCGCGACGACCAGAAACAGGGCGCTGCCGGCGATTGCTGAAAAAGTCCGCATCATCGATCTCCTGCCGCAAAAATAATCTCGGCATGCCGAAATCGGCATCATTTGCCGAGTCGCCTGTATTTCGGAGCAAAATCGGCTTGATTTGGCATTTAAGCAGTCACTTTAGATCAGGAAGCAGCTTGAAACCCGCGATTTTCCTGGTCCTATGGCTTTCTGGAATGGGTTGGACCACAGCCTGCGTCTTTTTGCATGCGTGTGTTGCAAAATAGATGCTTGTTTCTTGGGCATGATGAGCACATATATAGTGGCATCTCTAGGGCGCGTTCTCCTCCCATTAGCGCCCTCGAGTGTTCCCCTCTGGAGGTTAGCCCTAATCGGCACTTCCAATCAAACTCAGCCGGATCTTTATTGATCCGGCTTTTTTGTTGCCCGCATGCCTTCGGGCCGGCAAAAACACGGCCGAATCCGACACGTAACAGTGACATGTAACATCGGGTAACATGTCGCGGACGCAGTCTATGGTTTAACTAGAGCATAGGACGCGGTTGGTCGGTTCGAGAGATGGGGGCATCACTCGAAATGGCCGGGCTCAGGCAGCTACCGCGTCCGAACCATTTGTCCGGGTGCGGCGGACCAGCCGTTGCCTCCCAGGAAGACGGTCCGCAATTGAAACGGCGTCCGGGCGAACCGGACGCCGTTTTCATATCTTCAGCGGACAGCCCGTCAGGCACTCCGACCTGTTCAGGCGGCTTTGCCGTTGGCGTTCATCGCCTCGTCGGCGAGCCGGCCGGTGAGCTCGGCCATGTGGTCGAAAGCGGCCCTGTAGCTGGCGACGCCAGCGGTCGCCGAGCGCAGCTCGATGATCAGGTCACCGATTTCGGCCTGCGGCATGGTCGCCTCGACGACGTCCCAGCCCGGCCAGTCGGGCCGCGCGTCATAGCCGAGGATTTGGCCGCGCCGCTGCGGGATCAGCGCGATGATCTTCGACGTCGCGTCGGAAGGCGTGACGATCTCGACCTTCATCACCGGCTCCAGCAGGACGGGCGAGCAGGCGGCCATGCCTTCCTTCATCGCGAGCTTGGCCGCCATCTGGAAGGCCATGTCCGAAGAGTCAACCGCATGGTAAGAGCCGTCCGACAGGTTGACGGCGACGTCGACGACCGGAAAGCCGAGCGGGCCGGTCTTCAGATAGTCACGAATGCCGGTCTCGACCGACTGGATGTATGTCTTCGGCACCACTCCGCCGGTGATGGTGTCGGAGAACTGGAAGCCGGAGCCGCGCGGCAGCGGCTTGATCTCGATCACCACATCGCCGAACTGGCCGTGGCCGCCGGACTGCTTCTTGTGGCGGCCGCGCTGCTGCGCCGATTTGCGGATCGTCTCGCGGTAGGGCACCGCCGGGGCATGGCCCTCGATCGGAATCTGGTTCTTGCCCTCAAGGCGCTCGCGCACAACGCGCAGATGCATCTCGCCGTGGCCCGACAGCACGGTCTCGGCCGAATCCTGATTGTGACGCAGGCTGAGCGAAGGGTCCTCCTCGGCCAACCGCTGGATCGCGGCCGACATCTTGACCTCGTCCTTGCGCTCCTTGGGGCGAAGCGCGAAGGCGAAGACGGGCTGCGGCGGCTCGAGCGTGACCAGTGGCCGGATGCCGCCCTTGGCCGAACTCAGCGTCTGGCCGGTCTTGACGTTGTCGAGCTTGCCGAGCGCGACGGTGTCGCCTGCCTTGGCGGATGTCTGCTTGATCTGGTCCTTGCCGAGCATCCTGTAGAGGCCGGAGACCTTCGTCGTGTCGCCGTTGGACAGGAAAAGCTCGGCCGCGTCGGCCAACTGGCCTGAAAGCACGCGCGACACCGAAAGCTTGCCGCCATGCGCGGTGTGGATGGTCTTCATCACCTGCACCACCGTCTGGCCTTCCGGCGCGCCGAGGCGCTTCCTCGTCGCCTCGATATCCGGGGCGTCGTGGCGAATGGCTTTCAACAGGCGCAGCA
>NZ_RZSA01000702.1:0-3648 GCF_003998075.1 Mesorhizobium sp. M2A.F.Ca.ET.037.01.1.1
CCCATCAATACAGCTGGGGCGACTACGGCCTGACTTTCTTCGGTCTTCTCGGCCTTGCCATTCCGAATTTCATGCTGGCGCTGATCCTGATGTATTTCGCCAACATCTGGTTCGGCACGTCCATCGGCCATCTCATGGACCCGCAATATCTCGGCGAGCCGATGAGCTGGGCCAAGGCGAAATCGATCCTCGCCCATCTCTGGATCCCGGTCTTGATCATCGGCACCGGGGGCACGGCAAGCATGATCCGGCGGCTGCGCGCCAATCTGCTCGACGAGCTGCACAAGCAATATGTCGTGACCGCGCGCGCCAAGGGCCTTCATCCCTTCAAGGCGCTGGTCAAATATCCGCTGCGCATGGCGCTCAATTTCTTCATTTCGGACATCGGCTCGATCCTGCCGGCCATCATTTCCGGCGCCGAAATCACGGCGATCGTGCTGTCTTTGGAAACGACCGGGCCGATGCTGATCAAGGCGCTGCAAAGCCAGGATATGTATCTGGCGGGGTCATTCCTGATGTTCCTCGCCTTCCTGACGGTCATCGGCGTCCTGATTTCCGACCTCGCGCTGGCGCTGCTTGATCCACGAATTCGGTTGCAGGGCGGCAGCACCAAATGAACACGCAATCTCCGCTGCCCGCTCCGGGTGCTCCGCTGCAACATTACGTTTCCATTGCGCCCTTTGACCTGCAGTCGGTCGAGGCGATGACGCCGGAGCAGTCGAAGGTCTTTCAGGCGTCGCAGTTGCGGCTGATGTGGTGGAAATTCCGGCGGCACCGGCTTGCCCTCATGTCCGGCATATTCCTGGTAGCGCTTTATCTCGGGATACTGATCTGCGAGTTCCTGGCGCCCTACAATCTGCACACGCGCAACATGGACTACATCTATTCGCCGCCGCAGCAGGTGCACCTGTTCCACAACGGCCAGTTCGTCGGGCCGTTCGTCTACGGCCGCCAGATGACGCTGGATATGGACACGCTCAAGCGGAACTATATGGACAAGCAGGATGATGTTCAGCGGATCCGTTTCTTCTGCAAGGGCGACAGTTACCGGTTCTGGGGCCTGATCGAAGGTGACAGGCATCTTGTCTGCCCTGCCGAAAACGGCCAGCTCTTTCTGGCCGGCACCGACAGGCTGGGGCGCGATGTGCTCTCGCGCATCATCTATGGCGCACGCATTTCACTGACGATCGGCCTCGTAGGCATCGCTTTCAGCTTCGTCCTTGGCATCGTCATCGGGGGGCTGGCCGGCTATCATGGCGGTATGTCCGACCTGATCGTTCAACGAATTATCGAAGTTCTGCAATCGATTCCCAGCATTCCGTTATGGTTGGCTCTGGCGGCGATCATGCCGATAACCTGGAGTCCGATTCTGATCTATTTCGGCATTACCGTCATCCTCGGGCTGCTCCACTGGACCGGGCTGGCGCGGGCCGTGCGTTCAAAGCTTCTAGCCTTGCGTGAGGAGGATTACGTTCTGGCCGCGCAATTGATGGGCGCCAGCAGCAGCCGCATTATCCGCCGGCACCTCATTCCCGGCTTCATGTCGCATCTGATCGCGACGGCGACGATCTCCATCCCCGGCATGATCCTGGGCGAGACGGCGCTGAGCTTCCTCGGGCTTGGCCTGAGGGCGCCGATAACCAGCTGGGGCATCCTGCTCACCGAGGCGCGCAGCGTTAGCGTGATCGCGTTCTATCCATGGCTGCTTTTGCCGATCCTCCCCGTCATTCTCGTCATCCTGGCGTTCAACTTCCTCGGCGACGGCCTGCGGGACGCCGCAGACCCTTACAAGTGACATCGTTACCCTGCTGTACGCCGGGCCGCCTTGTCCGCAGCCTGTTCGGTTGTTGCAGTGTTCATCGTTCGCCTCTATATGCCGCGAGGCTCGATCGGGGTTTAATACATCGCCCTCGGGTTTCACCCGCGAACCGTTCCGGTCCCGGGCATTGCCGATCTCTTGAGCTGGTTCAGGACACACAAACGCAAATGAGTCGCCTCGAGAGTTTCATCCGCAGGCTGACCGCGCAGCGCGACATTCTCGATCAAGTCTGCGCGCAGGTGGCGACCATCGAGGGCCCTGTCCTCGAGCTCGGCCTCGGCAATGGCCGGACGTTTCATCATCTGCGCGAGCGCCTGCCCGGACGCCGGATCGTGGCGTTCGACCGCGCACTGGCCGCCCACGCCAGCTCAATTCCCGAAGCTGAAAACCTCGTGCTCGGCGAAATACGCGAGACGGCGATCAGGTTCATTGGCATCGACGCCGCTCTTCTTCATGCCGACATCGGCACCGGGTATGAAGATCGCGACGCAGTGACCGCTACCTGGCTTCCCGACCTGACCGCGCGCCTGCTTCGCGTCGGCGGCATCGCCGTCAGCGGCACGCCGCTCGATCACCCGCACTTGGAACGCCTCCCGCCGCCGCCTTCGGTGCCCGCCGACCGTTATTTTATCTATAGGCGACTGTGAGAGGTCGAGAAGTCTTCAGGGGATCATATAGACAGCAACCTCCCGCTCAATGCCGCGCAGCGAGACCTCGTGGGGCTCCGGCTTCAGCGCTTTCCTGCGTAGCAGGTCGGCGGTGAGATTGTCGTCGACCACCGCACGAGTGGCGAAGATCGCCTGTGCGTTGGCAAGGTTCTGGACCCGCGAAGCAATGTTGACCGTCTGGCCGAAATAGTCCTGCCGCTCGTTCAAGGACACGGCGATGCAGGGGCCGGCATGGACACCGATCTTGAGCAGCAGATCCTCGCGCCCACTCTTGTCGTTGAGCGCGCGCATGGCATCGCGCATCCTGAGGGCCGCAGCAATCGCACGATCTGGCGTGGCGAAGGTCGCCATCACGGCATCGCCGATGGTCTTCACCACCGCGCCCGCCTCCGCCGCGACGATATCTTGCAGAACCTGAAAATGCTCCCGCACGAGATCGAAGGCCGAAAGGTCGCCCACACGCTCGTAGAGCGCGGTCGATCCACGCAGGTCGGTGAACAGGAAAGTCAGGCTGGTGATCTTCAGGCGCTGGTCGACGGCCAAAGTATCCGTGCGATAGAGATCGCGGAACGTCTGGTTGGTCAGCAGTCGCTTGGCGGTGAGAAAGGGTCGGCGTTTCCCCAGAAATTCATGCAGTTCATGGCCGGCGATGAAAACTGCCGGCAACACACGCGTGTCGGTCCTATTTTCCAGCGAAATGCGCAACGGGCCGGGTTGCATCTCCAGCGTCTGGCTCTGGACATGGTCGCGGTCGAAGACCAGAGAGAGGCTTCGGCGCTCCTTTGTCGGTTCGCCCTTCACGTCGATGAACTGCGCTGAATGGGTGACCGGCTCGAAGACAATGATGAATTCGGACGGAAGCTGTATCGGCAGAACCGCCTTCTCACCGGGCGCAAGCTCGATGTCCTCCAGCGAGAACTCTTCCATCTTTTGCGCGAAACCCTCCTCCGGCACGTCGACGCCGGACGCCCAGTAGATCTGGCGGAAATATTCCACCGCAGGAAGTTCGTGTGGATTGTGGGCGGCAATCCTGCGTGTGCGGGGACTGACGGTGAATGTCACCTCGACCATCTCGTCCAGCGTCGGCGAATAGCCCTGGGAACACAGCGCGCAGGTGTATTCGTCCTTCTGCAGGGTTTTCAGCGTGGCGTTGGTGTCGAG
>NZ_RZSA01000703.1:0-3646 GCF_003998075.1 Mesorhizobium sp. M2A.F.Ca.ET.037.01.1.1
GGACGGGATTGAGCCGATGGCGGTCGCGTCGCTGGCGGTGCTCGTCGGCACGTCGGAGAATGTCACCGCCGCGCATGATCTCAACGAGCTTGCCAGCCATTTCGACCCGGCGGCGACATCCAAGTCCGCCTCCAAGTTCGATCCAGACGAGCTCCTCGTGCTCAACCGCACGCTGATGCATCACATGTCGTTCGAGGAAGCCCGCGACCGGCTGATGGTGCTGGGCATTTCCGGTGACAAGGCCGAGGCGTTCTGGCTGGCGGTACGCGGCAATCTCGACCGCCTATCGGACGCGGTCGGCTGGTGGCGAATCCTGAGCGAAGGCCCGCAGGAGCCGGCCGAGTTTTCCGGCGACGACCGCGATTTCCTTCACCAGGCATTCGAGCTGCTGCCGGAGGAGCCGTGGAACGGCACGGTCTGGAAGGACTGGACCGGCAAGATCAAGGAAGCAACTGGGCGCAAGGGCAAGCCGCTGTTCATGCCGCTGCGGCTGGCGCTTACCGGGCGGACTTCGGGGCCGGAGCTTTCAGATCTATTGCCGCTGATGGGTCGGGAAGGAACGCTGGCCCGACGACCCTGACCTTGCGCTGATCCGGTGGCAGCATAGAGACCGGCGACACCGGTACCTTGGCGGTCAGCCGCTTGATCGCGTCCTGGTCGAGCCCGCCTTCTGCATTGGAGAGTGTTTCGGGATCGGCGCCGGGATCGGGTTTCACCGCCGGCATGGGAATGAAGGGCGCCATCCCGCTCTCCGGCTGCGACTGTTCGGGATTGGGCGGATTGCCGCCGATGATCGTGAAATTGCCGGCCTGCGCGTTGCATCCGCAAGTGGGCGGCCGCGAATAGTTGGCCTGCTTGTAGAGATAGGCGGTCGGCAGCTCGCTGTAGGGCTGACCGGTGACCGAGGAGGTCATCGACCCGGAGTCGTCGTCCGTTCCACGCGAATAGAAGACCTGCATTTCGGTGCCGGGGCAGCTCGATTCGCAATTCTTCTGGTCGCGCTCGAAATCGCCGACCGAGGCGGCGTTGGACATCGGGTAGAAATAGCCGTCGCAGGTACGCACGCACATGGTGCGGAACTCGCCGCCCAGCCTTGGCAGGTCCATGCCGTCCGGCTGATTGATGATGCGGCGGATGTTGCGCACGCTCGGATCATCAAGCGGAACGTCCGCCGCGTCCGGCATGTCAGAGGCATCGGGCGTTTCGAGTTGCTCGTCCTGGCGGCCGAAAAGCTGCTCGAACAGATTGCCGCCGCCATTGTCACGGGAAGCCTCCTGAAGCGGCGCGCGTCGCGGCGCGATCTCGTCGTCGCGGCAGTTGTTGGCATCGAGCGCCTGCAGGATACGACTGCGGTCGCGCCGCGTGCCACCGGCGGCAAGCCGCTCGCGCTTAGCCTGCAACGTGTCGAGATTGGTGTTCATGCGCTCTATCGAGGCGTTGATCGCCGCGCACTGGCTGACATTGCGCGAAAACAGCGTGAAGCCGCAACCGGCATCGCTTGCTCGGCCGCGGGCCTTGGCAAGCTGCTCGCGCTGGCGAGCGATCGCGTCGTCATATTTGCGGACGAGGCCCGGGCCGCCGCCGCCACCGCGTGTCGCGGCGAGTTCGGCTTCAAGCTGACGGCACGTGCGGGAAGCTGCCTGCGGCTCGGTCACGGCAACGGCCGACGCGGCGAACGCCGAAAGCAGCGCCGCGAGATGCGTCAGCTTCAATCCTTTCATCCGCCTGACACCCCGATTGTCCGTAGCCGGAAGGCTAGCGTGCTCGTGGTTAACTGTTTCCTAGCAGGGGCCACACCGAAGCTGACAGAAGCATGGCGATTCCAACAAACGCGACGTTCCAGACGAGCGAGCGAAGCAGGGGAACACCGAATGCGTAGAGCGGAAGATAGACCAGTCTGGCCGAAAAATAGAGTCCGGCTCCCCACTCGCTGAGCGAAGTCTCACGGCCGGCCGCGTGGACAAGAAAAACCGCCGCCACGAATACTGGAAATGTCTCGACGAAGTTCCGCAGCGCCTTTTCCAGCCGTCCCGCCATCCCGGTGAGCGGAGGGACTTCGGCGTCTCGGGCGCTGGCCGTCCAGCGGTAACCCCGCTGAAAGCTCGCCGAATGCGAGGCGAGAACTATGTGAATGAAACAGAGCACACAACTTGCGGCCAGCATGGTCAGTTCGAATCTCATTGAACCCTCGCACTTGCCCATTCGTCTTTCGCGCTTGAATACCCAAACGCGACGGTGAGGCCGCAATGGGCATCACCAACTTACAACGATGCGCCATCGGCATTTAAGGTCAGAGTCGTCCTTAATTCAGGTCGACCAGCGCCTGCGCCTGGTGCGCCGCTTCGACGACGGCCAGCGCGGTCATGTTGACCACGCCGCGCGAGGTCACCGACGGCGTCAATATATGCGCGGGCTTGTCGGTGCCGAGCAGGATCGGCCCGACATGCAGCGCATCCATCATGGCGCCCAGCGCCGTCAGCGTGATGTTGGCCGAATCGAGGTTCGGGAAGACCAGCAGATTGGCCTCGCCCTTCAGCCTGGAATGCGGATAGACGCGCTGGCGCAGATGTTCCGAAAGCGCCGTATCGGCATGCATCTCGCCATCGCATTCAAGGTCGGGCGCGATGCGCGCCAGGATCGCCGCGGCTTGCCGCATCTTGAATGCGCTCGGCGCGTCACGCGAACCGAAATCCGAGAAGGAGAGCAGGGCGGCCTTGGGTTCCATGCCGAAGCGCCTGATTTCCTCGGCCGCCAGAACGGTCATCTCCGCGATCTCCTCGGCTGTGGGATCGATGGAGACGTAAGTGTCTGTGAGAAAGATGATGCCCCGCTGCGAAATCAGCATGGAGAGCGCCGACAGATCGCGGTCCTTGACGCCGGCGCGCGGCCCGATGATCAGCGAGACGTTGCGCAAGTGCCGCTCGAAACGACCTTCGAGCCCGCAGATCATGGCATCCGCATCGCCACGCTTCAGCGCGAGCGCCGCGATAACCGTATTGTTGGTGCGCACCATGGTGCGAGCGGCTTCCGTCGTCACCCCGCGCCGGCCGGCGAGTTCGATCAAAAGATCGACATAATGGCGGTAGCGCGGATCGTCTTCCGGATTGATCAACGCGAAATCAACGCCCGGCCGGATGCGCAGGCCGTAACGCTTCAGGCGCACCTCCACCACATGCGGGCGGCCGATCAAAGTCGGTTCGGCAATGCCTTCCTCCAACACCACCTGGGCGGCGCGGAGCACCCGTTCGTCCTCGCCGTCGGCATAGATGACGCGCTTGGAGCTTGAAGCCTTGGCGGTGGAAAACACCGGCTTCATCACCAGGCCGGAGCGGAAGACGAAGCGGTTGAGCTTGTCGATATAGGCGGCGAAGTCGGCAATCGGCCGCGTCGCGACGCCGGTGTCGCAGGCGGCCTTCGCCACCGCCGGCGCGATGCGCAGGATAAGGCGCGGATCGAAGGGCGAGGGGATGAGAAAATCGGGGCCGAACATCGGCGTCTCGCCGGAATAGGCGCGGGCGGCGACGTCCGAAGGCTCCTCGCGGGCAAGGGCGGCGATCGCCCGCACCGCCGCCATTTTCATCTCCTCATTGATGGCGCTGGCGCCGCAATCGAGGGCGCCGCGGAAGATGTAAGGAAAGCACAGCAC
>NZ_RZSA01000704.1:0-3642 GCF_003998075.1 Mesorhizobium sp. M2A.F.Ca.ET.037.01.1.1
CTACCATGCATATGCCACATGTATCTCTGCGGATGGTGGCTATTCTGCTGGTGAGGAAATACTGCTTGCCGCATGGGCTTCTGATGCCGCTGACGGCCGTGGCGTGAGCTTGCGACCTGATGCCACTAATATCAAGGTCGTTATGGGTGCAAATGGTCTTGTGATGTTATCTGCAACCGGCGGATATAGTTATAAATCGAACCCTTCATCGACTTGGAAACTCATCATAAGAGCATGGGCATGACAAGATTTCTCGTTGATGGCAATGGTTTCTATGTTGGCGGAGCAGGCAGGGCCTTCAACGTATCCAGTACGCGATTACGCTTTAGGCCAAGTAGATACTGACGCCTTGTCGGCTCCATATTGATATCAGTTGTGAAGCGACTTTCGTGCAGCCATCCGTCTATTCTCTCAAAGAGGGCATCGGCTACAGGAACGTTGGGGGCCACCGGAACTCGTTCGAGGCGCGCTTGACCCAGGTCTCTTCTGTCGATGTGGCGATAGAGACGATGCCAGTTGAGGCCACCAGTGTCGAAGTCGTCGAGCCAATCCCTTCCGAAGTTGAGGCGGCTTGTGCCGAGCCTGCCCATGTTGAAGAGAGCAAAGCCAGGCCAAAGGTACCACCTACGATCCGGAGTTGTGCGAACCAACCCGGCAACGACCGCCCCTTCCAACAACCGAAATGGATCTGTTCGTTCAACAGGGAATAGGTCGTGGTCCAGGAAGCCCGCCATCAGCGGCCGGTTTTCACGGATGATGTTCTGCCAAGCCCAATTCAATGCGTAGCCGTGTGATTTGCCACCTTCCTTTTCGCTCCCCAACCACGGGTTACCCGGTACCGGGACGAACGCGACGTTAGCGGCAAGACATATTTCTTGGATCTCGTCGCGCGCTGACAGGTTCGATGAATTGTCAGCAATGACATGAATGGCGTCACGCACAAAGCGCCCAATGAGTTTGGTTTGCCAGTCGATCACTTGAGGATCATTAAAGCTGATCGTAATCAGCACCTTTCGGCCTTGCAGGCGGGGTAGCGGAACAGGTTGGGCGTTCCTGGTGAGGGCGGCCACTTCGCGGAGTTGGTAGCGCAGGTGATTCTTCCGATCGATGACCGGCCGCAATCTCAGCCATTCACGGGCAGAATACTTCACCAAAGAGCGTGGCATGCCTGATTCTCAAGTCACCCGCGTTAAAGTCTCGTTCTGGTGCTTAGCGATGAAATCGGCGACTGAATTGTGGAAGTCGGGCATGGCGGCTTCAATCTTGTCGTCGCTCCAGTCCCACCACCGAATGGCAAGCAGATCGGCTATTACTTCTGGCTCGAACCGATGCCTGATCAACCTCGCCGGGTTGCCCGCAACGACTCCGTAGGGTGGCACGTCCTTCGTGACCACCGAGCCAGCACCAACTATTGCTCCGTGACCGATGGTGACGCCGGAAAGCACGATGGCGCGCGAGCCTATCCACACATCGTTGCCGACAGTGATCGGCCCCTTGGTGAGATCCCTGTCGGCGCCTGCGAAAGGATAAGTAGACACCAGCGACATGGGATGTTCGCCGGCAGCGATAAACAATACGCCGGCAGCGATAGAGCAATAGCTACCAATCGTAACTGGCGCCTCGGCCGTCGCTTGAAAAACGTTGGCGACATCAACGCCGTAGGTCTTGCGCCCCACAGTCACGTATCTGCCTGGGTACGGCTTTCGCAAGCCTAGTTTAGTTCGCAATTCTCGGAACATCGCCATACTGCGTCGATACCTCACACAGTTAGGTCGGTACAGCCCCTGGCTCAAAGCTTAGGGGCACGTGATCAAGCAACAGATAACGAATTCTTTGTCACGGCCTTTTCGCTCTAGCGAAACAGCGTTCCAGCGTCGCTGCCCGCGCTCTGCGGTTCATTTTATGCCCGCATTTCTCAACCACAGGAGAGACTGTCATGACTGACCCCGTCTTCGGGATCACGATCCGCCGCGACGCCAACGAGGCGGCGGTGCCGTCGAATGCGCTGATGAGCGTCGTCGGCATCTGCATGCCCTTCGCCAAGGCCGCCACCGCCGCGCAGGAAGCTTTCGACGCGGCTTTCCCCGAAGGCGTCGCGGTGCGCATGAACTCCAACGACAGCACGAAGCTGGCGCTTTGCGATCTTGATTCGCTCTTCATCGACGCCGTCGAAGGCATCAATGCGCAGCTCGGCCCTTACCAGGTTGCCGCCCAGCTCGTCGTCAACCGTGTCGCCGAGGGCGATGATATCGCCGAGACGATCGCCAACATCGTCGGCTCGTCGGTCAACGGCACCGGCATCAACGCCTTCGTCAATGCGGGCGCCGATCTCGGCGTCTACCCGCGCCTCATCATGACGCCCGGTTACACGACCCAGCAGTTTGGCGCGCTGACCAGCCTTGCGCTCACCACGCAAGGGACCAACATGACCGCGGCGCCGGCCGTCGCCTTCACCGGCGGCGGCGCCGATCCGAACAAGGTCCTGCCGACCGCCCATGCCGTCATGGGCACCGGGCCCGACGCGCAGAAGGTGGCCTCGCTAGTCATCGACAATCCCGGCGCCTATCTCTCGGCGCCGCTCAACGTCACCTTCACCGGCGGCGGCGCCGATGCCGGCAAGGTGCTGCCGACCGCGACCGCAACGGTCGAGGAACTCGCCAATGCAGTCTGCGCGGCGCTTCCCGAAGTGCTGAACAAGATCCTGGCCGTGGCGATCGTCGACGGGCCGAACGGCCTTTCCGCCTTCACCCAATGGCGCGAGACCCTGTCGTCGGACCGCCTGATCCCGGTCACGCCCGGCGTCAAGCGCATCGACAAGGATGGCGATGTCGTCACCCGGCCGGCCGCGCCGCGCATCGCCGGCGTCGCCGTGCGCCGCGACTATGAGAATGACGGCCGGCCGTTCCGCTCCTGGGCGAACCAGGCGCTCTACGGCATCGTCGGGCCCGAGCAGAACTACCGCTTCTCGCTCACCGACGGCTCGACCGAAGGGCAGGAGATACTCGCGGCTCAAGGGGGCATCATCGTGCGCGGCGACAGCGGCGACGACTTCGCCATCGCTGAGGGCGGCTTCGTCTATATCGGCACCGACAATTTGTCGGCCCAGACGATCTGGCAGCAGTATCACAAGGTGCGCGGCCGCGACTTCATCGAGCTCACCTGCCTGCGCACGCTGCGCCAGTTCCTCGGCAAGTTCAACCTGACGACCCAAACCATCCAGTCGGTCGTCAACACCGTGCACGACATCCTCGCCAAGGCGGAAGCCAATGGCGACATCCTTGGCTTCAAATGCCGCTTCGATCTGGAGCTCAACAACGCGCAGGATCTGCGCTCCGGTCACATCTATATCGACGCGCAATTCGAGGAAGCGCCGGTGTTCCGCCGCCTGACCATGACCAGCCGGCCCTATGCGCCCGCCCTGCAGGCGACGATCGACGAACTGATCGCCAGGCAGAACCTGATCTCCTGATCTGCCTCACGCCGCGCACCGGCGGCTTTGCCGCCTGCGGCTCCGGCGGGGCGCGGCATAGGCCGCGACGCCCGGTCGGGCTTGCGGGCTTCGCCCGAACCACCAAACCCTCGCAAAAGGAAGCCTCCCATGGCCGAGAAACTTCTGCTGCTCGAACAGGTCAACCTCTTCGT
>NZ_RZSA01000705.1:0-3640 GCF_003998075.1 Mesorhizobium sp. M2A.F.Ca.ET.037.01.1.1
GTTCCCGACTTCCTTCGCTGCCGATGTCGATCCAAAGACGGCTCGCTTCATGGCGGATGCGCAGGTGCCCTGGGGTTTGGAAGCCGTGCAGACAAAGATCACCGCCCCCGCCTGGAAGGAGAAGCCGACCTATTTCATGGTGACGACCAAAGATCACATGATCCCACCCAGCCAGCAGCGCGCCAATGCGGCACGCGCGAAAGCAAAAGTGGTGGAAATCGACTCCAGCCACGCGGTGATGCTCTCGCATCCTCAGGAAGTCGCCGACTTCATCGCTGGCGTGGCCGCCCAGACGAATTAATGCCGGTTGTAACCCATAAAGGCGCAGCTGGAGACAGCGAGACCACCCCGCGGCAGTCTCTCTTCATCGAACGGCGGATAAGGGCCGTCAACTATGCTGAACTGCCGACGCGGCCTTCCCGGATGGCTGGCGTCGGCCCCGTTCAATGCTTGAGCGGCTGAACATGCGACGGCGGCTGTTTCGAGTAGTGCCCACAAGCGGACGGACAGCAGCCGGCCCCGACGTTGCCATTGCCTCCTCGTTTCTATGCCGGCCAATCACGGCCGCAGGAGAAACGAAATGGGACATTCACAATATGACCCGACCGCCCACGGTCGCCGCGCTTGGAATGCAGGCAAGAAGGTTGGCACGAAACGACCTCTGAAACCTCGACAGATATGGGCTATCCGCTTCTTCCTGGATCGGGAGCAGCGTTTGCGCGATCGCGCGCTTTTCGATCTCGCGATCGACAGCAAGCTGCGCGGGTGTGACCTCGTCAAGATTAAGATCGGTACCCTCGTGGTCGGCCCGGAAATTCGGACACGCTCGATGGTCGTGCAGCAGAAGACTAGCCGGCCAGTACAGTTCGAACAGATGAGCGACGCACGCGCAAGTCTTCTTGCCTGGCTACAACGACGCGGCGGTGGTGTTGATGATTATGCATTCCCTAGCAGGATCAACCATGCTGCTCACCTAAGCACAAGACAGTATGCCCGTCTCGTCGATGAGTGGGTCCAGGCGGGCACAGGGAATGCGTTCCGTATTCCTGGGGCATAAGCCCAATCGCGTCAATCATCTACAAGGCGACAGGAAACCTGCGGGCCATCCAGATTCTGCTTGGCCACACCAAGAGTTTGCGCCTTGAGGATTTCTCTCCATAACGATCCCAGCATCGGCTTTTTCCTGCCCTGCCCACCGATCAAGTGTTTTGTGGACAGCATCGTACTTTGCTAATGTTGCCGCCACTGCACTCGGCGAGGAAATCGCAGCATGTCGGAGAAGGGTCCGGTCGCGTTGCCGGGGGCGTCTGTGGCAACAGGTTTTCTGGGCGGCAACGGCGACAATCCGTCCGAAGCCCGGCATGAGCGTCGAATCCTGACCGCGCTCTGCTACGACCTGGTCGGATCGACCGACCTTCTTGCCATCCTGGACATCGAAGAGTTCGAGGAACTTATATCAGCCTTCCAGCGGGCGACGAAACAGGCGGTCGCGTCATGCTCGGGTGCCGTCCAGGTCGAGGTCGGTGATGGCGGCGTTGCTTTGTTTCCTGCCGAAATAGACGCCAAGGACGCGGCATCGCTGGCGATCCGAGCCGGGCTCGAAATCATCGACGCCTGCAGGCGCGTCGGCTCGGACAAAGGCCGCGCCGATTTGCATGTCCGAGTCGGAATCGCGACATCGATGACCCTGATCCACAAGGGTGACGCCGATACCGGTCACGACAATGTCACCGGCCCGGCCTTCGCGATGGCCACGCGGCTCCAGGCCATCGCGCAGCCGGATACGGTGATGGTCTCGGACGCGACACGCAACCTGGCACGACGGTCGCATGTGTTCAGCTTTAGGGGCGCCCATGCGATCAAGGGGTTTGCCGAGCCGGAGCTGGTCTGGCGCGCGCTGAGTCACAAGCGCGAGGTCGACCGCTTCTTCGCCTTCGGGCGGCTGAGCAGTCCGCTCGTCGATCGCGAGGCCGAGCTCGCCACAATCGCCGAAGCATGGGACAGCGCCCTTGCGGGAAACGGCGGCGTTGTGGTGATCGAGGGCGAGGCCGGGATCGGCAAGTCGCGCATTCTTCACGAAGTGCGCCGGCGCACGCGTCACCAGCGCGCGAAACTCCTATTCTTCCAGTGCACGCCCGGCGGCTTGCGCTCGGCGCTCCATCCGCTGCTACAGAACGTAGGCGGCGATCTCGCCGGCAATGAAGGGCAGCTGAGTGCTGCCGCCGTGGCGGAAGCTTTCCGCGATCATGACGTCCACGATCCTGAAATCATCGACATCTTTTCGTTCCTGCTCGGCGCTGCGGGGGGCGATCCGATGCTCAAGGAGATCGACGCCGAAGCGATGCGCGCGAAAGCCAATTGGGCGGTTCGCCACGCGCTCGAAGCCCTGTGCGCCAGCGGGCCGATTGTTCTGGTGGTCGAGGACATCCATTGGATCGATCTGACGTCGAGACAATTGTTGGCTGAACTTGCACAGTCGGCCCGTCACTTCCGGGCGCTTGTCATCGCGACCACGCGCCCTGAATCCGGGAGCTGGCTGGCAGCATCGAATCCAAGGCATATCTCGCTAAAGCCGCTCAACCGCGAGCAAACGCGGCTGGCGATCGCGGCCATGTGGCCGCAAGGCACGCCGTCAACTTCCCCGGAATTTCTCGACGTGGTGGAACGCGTGACCGGAGGCGTCCCGCTGTTCATCGAAGAAATCTGCCAGTGGATGACCGAGAACGCGGCGTCGGCAACGGATCGGCTGGAGCAGACCGCGACGCGCAGTCATGCCTCGGTGTTCGAAAGCGTGATCGAGGCCAGGCTCGAAACGCTGGGGTCGGCACGCGAAGTCGCGCGCGCTGCGGCCGTCGCGGGCAACCGTTTCAATCAGGAATTGCTGCGCGCGCTGTTGCCGGAGCTCGACGACGAAATCATCGCAAACGCGCTGGATACGCTGAGTGACGCCGGGTTCCTGATCCGTGTGCGGCCTTCCGGCGCTCCGGTTTATGGCGTGCGCCATGCGCTTATCCAGGAGACGATCTACAACGCAACGCTGCGCAAGAGACGCCAAGCCTTGCATCGCCGCCTGTTTGCCGCGGTGAGCCGCAATCGAAACCTGGCCGGGTGGCTGGGCACCGCCGAGGTTGCCGAGCATGCAGAGCGCGCAGGCCTTCTGGAGGACGCGATAGCTCAGTTCGTGATCGCAGGCACGGAAAGCTCGTCCCGCTCGGCGATGGCGGAAGCGAGGCAGATACTCGAGCATGCATTGGCGCTCTGCGAGCGCGTTGCGGCAGCCGACACGCGAGACGCGCTGCGGCTATCGGCAATGATCGTGCTCGGTCCCATCCTGACCGCTGTCGAAGGTCCGAACTCGGCGCCCGCCCGCAAATTGTACGAGGACGGTGTGGTGATCGCCCGGCGGCGGCCGGTGGCCGAGCGGGCCAAGTGGTTCCCGATCTACTGGGGCTGGTGGTTTACGGATACCGTCATGGACGGCGAGCGCGCGGAGGTCGTGCTCAGCGATCTCAGGGATGTCGAGGATGCCGAAGTGCAACTCCAGGCCAGGCATTGCGTGTGGGCAATCGACTTCAATCTTGGCCGCCACGACCGCTGCATCGCGACAGTCGACGCCGGACTGTCGCTCTATGAGCACGGC
>NZ_RZSA01000706.1:0-3640 GCF_003998075.1 Mesorhizobium sp. M2A.F.Ca.ET.037.01.1.1
GCACCGGCGATGCAAGTGCAACATGCCCGTCCGGCCTCACCAGATAGGCGGCGTCGCGCTGCAGGCCGGCTTTCGCCGCTGCTTCAGACCAGGCGAAGGCGTGCACCGGAACGCCGGTCGATGCCAGCATGGCCCGGAACTCGGCATTGGCCTCGCCATAGACATGCACCTGCCAGTCGAGCGAGCGCAGCGGCTCGAAATTGTCGCTACCTGGCATCGGCACATAGGGCAGGCGGTCGCCGCCGCTGATCTTGCCAGCTGTGCCCGAACTGATCGGGCCGGCGCGGTACTGGATCGCCGCCTGCGAGATGACGCCGAAGAAGGCGCGCGAACCATATGACGTCTGCAGCGCGATGTTCAGGATCTTCGGCATCAGATAGCGCCGGAACAGGCCGACGAGCCGCGAGCGGCTGGTGGCGATGCGGAAGGCCTGGTCCGTGCTCTCGATCAGCCTGTGGGCGAAGGCGATACGCTCCGGCTCGTAGCTGTCGAGCAGGCGCCGATCGGCTCGGCCCTGCACCACGGCGGCGAGCTTCCAGGCAAGGTTCACCGCGTCACCCATGCCGGTGTTCATGCCCTGGCCGCCGGCCGGACTATGGATGTGGCCGGCATCGCCGCAGAGGAACACCCGGCCAACGCGAAAATTCTCGGCGACGCGGTGATGGACCCGGTAGGTCGAGAACCAGTTGACCTCGTCGACGGTCACGCCAGTGTCGCGCTCGACGTCGGCGCGGATCGCCTCGAAGCTGATCGTCTCGTCCGCCTCATGCGCCTTCGGCACGATACCGATCAGCCGGATCGAGCCCGACTGCCTCACCGGCATGACGATGGCGAAACCGTAAGTGCTGATGGTCGTGTCCATGCCATTGCGCGTGATGTCGCCCCGGCCTTTCACGTCGGCGACATAGAAGGACTGTTCATAGGCGCCGCCGGGGAAGCGAATATTGAGCCCATGCCGCACGGCGCTGTGGGCGCCGTCGCAACCGGCGAGGTAGTCGGCGACGACGGTCTCCGTCTGGCCTTCTTTGCTCAGCGTCGCGATGACCGCATGGCCCTTGTCCTGGAACGCGACCAGCTCGGTGCCGCGTTCGACCTCGACGCCGGCGCGCTCCAGATGCGTGATCAGCACGCGTTCGTGGATGTCCTGCGGCAGCGCGAAGGCGAAGGAATAAGGGCTGATGCCGCGGCCGAAATCGGCCAGCGGCAGCCTTGCAGCGACGCCGGCCGGCGTGTGCACAGTGAGCTGCTCGATCTTCAGGCCGGCTTCGAGCACGTCATCGACGATGCCGATCTGGCGGTGGAACTCCAGCGTGCGCGCCTGGACGGCGAGCGCCCGCGAGGTCTCCCCCGGAGTGGTGGCCTTGTCGAAGACGCGCACGGGAACGCCAAGCCTGGTGAGCCAGAGCGCCAGCGTGAGGCCGGTCGGGCCGGCGCCGGCGATAAGGACCTTCGTCTTGGACATGGTCATTTTCCTTCTCCCTCAACGATACGGACTTTTTCGTGTTCCCGCAGCCGGTTTACGCCGGCTGTGACGACCAGATCGCCCTTGGCGAGCCCCTCGCTGACCACCACCCGATCGGTCTCGTAGCGGGCGACCGTGACGGGTTTGAGCTCGACAGCCGACGAGGCTGACACCACCCAGACGGCGGGCTGGCCACCCTTGTCGAAGAGCGCGCTGCCGGGCAGCTGCACGACTGGCGCACCCGCAATCTCGACGCGGCCGGCGACACTTGCGCCGAAGCGCATCTCATCCGGCGCGTTCTCGAGCGACACCTTCACCTGGAAGGTGCGGGTGGCAGCGTCGGCCATCGGCGCGATTTCGCGAACCGTGCCGGTCGTCGAGATTGCAGGATTGCTGAGCAGCGAGACGGTGACTGCGGGAATCTCTCGGCCGCCCCTTTCGCTGGCAAAGGCGGCTTCCGCGATCGAGAACACCGCGTCGCGGTTGCTCGGATCAGCAAGGCGTACCACCATCTGCCCGACATTGACCGACTGCCCGGCTTCTGCGCCGGTGGCGGTGACGATGCCATCGAACTCCGCACGCAGCTCGGTATAGCTGAGCTGGTCCTTGGCCATCGCGAAGGCGATGTTCGCTGATTTCAGCTTGGCCTCGGCCGAGCGCAGATTCTTCAGCGTCGCGTCGTGATTGGCGCGTGTCGTGAAACCCTTGGCGAGCAGGGCGCTGATGCGCGCTTCGGCAGCGCTGGCTTCGACCAGCACGGCCTGGGCCGCTGCGACATCGGCCTCGGCACTGGCCAGCCGATTGCGATAATCCTGGTCGTCGATGCGGGCGAGAATCTCGCCCTTCTTCACCGTCGCGCCAACCTCGGCGCTACGCTGGATGAGCTTGCCGGAAATGCGAAAACCGAGATCACTCTCCAGCCGCGGCTTGATCTCGCCGACGGCGACCCGGTTATCCACGGCGGGTGCCGGCGAGACCGAAACTGCCTTGACCAGCTTGGTCTCGGGCGTGGCAGGTGCGACGTTCGGAGCTTCGCTTGTGGCACCGTGCCAGACTGTTGCGGCCCCGCAGGCGAGGGCGACTATCGAGCCAGCGACGAGGCGGCGCCTGAGCGACTTGTTGTGATGCAATGCGGCAATCATGTTGTCTCCATGCCCAGATTTGTGGCCGCGCTTGGGAGGACGCGGCAGGCTGAAAATCTTGCTGGCTGCGAGGCAAACCGGTGTTTCGGCTGACTTGTGCCGGCCAGAACGTATTGCAATTTCGGCGGCGCGAAATCCCGAACGGTTTCTGAAAATTTTCCGATGTTTGGGTGAGATGGCCTTTTTTGCGTCGCCGCCGTCACATGCTGAACGGGCGCTCACACCGTCCAGAAATAGCGCACGATGTGGAAGAAGATCGGCGCGGCGAAGACCAGGCTGTCGGTGCGGTCGAGCATGCCGCCATGGCCCTCGATCAGATGGCCCCAATCCTTGACGCCCTGGTCGCGCTTGATGGCCGAGGCGACGAGGCCGCCGAGAAATCCCATCGTGCAGGCGACGAAGGCAACGGCCGAGGCCTGCAGCGGCGAGAAGGGCGTGATGAAGGCGAGCAGCGCGCCAAGCAGGCTCGACGCGACCAGCCCGCCGATCAGCCCCTCCCAGGTTTTCGACGGCGACACGTTCGGCGAGAAGCGGTGTTTTCCGAACAGCTTGCCGAAGATGTACTGCAGCACATCGCTGCCTTGCACGACGATAATCAGGAAGGCGATGAGCAGAAGGTTGCGGTCTTCGAAACCAGGCACGTTGAGCGTCAGCAAAGCTGGCACGTGGCTGACGCAATAGACCGAGATCATGATCGCCCATTGCTGCGCCGAGACACGCTCCAGAAAACGTTCGGTGTCGCCATGCAGCGCCGTGATCGCCGGCATCAG
Organism: Mesorhizobium sp. M2A.F.Ca.ET.037.01.1.1; assembly: GCF_003998075.1. Taxonomy (NCBI): domain Bacteria; kingdom Pseudomonadati; phylum Pseudomonadota; class Alphaproteobacteria; order Hyphomicrobiales; family Phyllobacteriaceae; genus Mesorhizobium; species Mesorhizobium sp. M2A.F.Ca.ET.037.01.1.1. The sequence goes on from NZ_RZSA01000706.1 coordinate 3,375, forward strand.
CAGGAAGCAGTAGACCGGGATGAAGATGACGAAGAGGCCGTACCAGGCAGTCCACACCAGCCAATACTGGAAGGGGATGACGATGCCGAACATGCCGAGCAATACCCAGTGGTCGCTGCGGCGGCTGTGCGTCAGCGTTACGAATTCGCGCAACGCCGCGAACGAGATCAGCGCGAACAGGATGGTCATGCCGTAACGGCCGAAGAAAAAGGCGACCGTCATCAGCGCCACCATCACCCACCAGGCATTGATGCGCTGGGTGAGAT
>NZ_RZSA01000707.1:0-3636 GCF_003998075.1 Mesorhizobium sp. M2A.F.Ca.ET.037.01.1.1
AACCGATCCCCAGCGGCCGAGTTGCTCGCTGCCGGGCGACAAGGAGTTGTTGAAGCCGCTGGTGCCGATCAGCACCTCGAAGTCGTAACGCTGCTTGCGCGACTGGATCTGGTCGCCGTCGAGCGAGCGGATGCCGACGTCGATGCCGATCTTTTCCAGCGTGCGCTGGTAGATCGCCGCCAGCCGCTCCTCATCCTGCGATGAGGTCAGGATTTCGAAGCCGAAAGGGTTTCCCTGCGGGTCGAGCATCCTGCCGTCCTGGACGCGGAAGCCTGCGCTTTTCAGCAATTCGAAGGCGGCTTTGAGCACCTTGCGATCCTGGCCCGAACCGTCCGTCTCGGGCGGCCGCCAGGTGCCGTCCATGACATCGGCAGGCACACGGCCGGGGTAGGGGGCAAGCAGCGCCCTTTCGCGATCGTCGGCCGGGTGACCGAGCGCGGACAGCTCGGAGTTCTGCCAATAGCTCATGGTGCGGTTGAACTTGCCGCCGAACAGGTTCTTGTTCGCCCATTCGAAGTCGTAGAGCATGCCAAGCGCGCGGCGGACCACGGGATCAGCAAACTTGGGCAGCCGCGTGTTGAACAGGAAGCCGGTCACCACCGGCGGGATGCCGGTGTTGAAATACTCCTCCTTTACATCGCCCTTTCGGAATGCCGGAAAGTCGATGTCGCGCTCACGCTTGACCGGATCGGTCTCGTCATCAAGGGCGCAGATGCCTTTCTTGAACGCCTCCGTCTTGGCATTGGCGTTGAGAAAATACTCGATGGTGACCTGGTCGAAATTGTCGAAGCCGCGCTTGGAAGGGACGTCCTTGCCCCAATAATCCGGATTGCGCTTGAAGACGATGCGTTGCCCGGGCAACACCTTGTCCACGATGTAGGGGCCGCTGCCGATCAGCGGCTTCAGCGTCGTCTTGTCGAACGTCTCCTTGTCGAAGGCGTGCTTCGGGACGATCGGCGTCAGCGCGACGATCAGCGGGAATTCGCGATTGGCCTTGTCGTTGAAGGTGAATTTCACGCTGTGCTCGCCGGTCTTCTCCAGCTTGGCGATCATGCTCATGCGGTCGCTATAGGGCGGGCGGCCCTTGTCCTTGAAAACGTCGTAGGTGAACAGCACGTCCTCCGGGGTCACCGGCTGGCCGTCCGACCATTTTGCATTGGGATTGAGGTGGAACTCGATCGACTTGCGCTCCTGATCCATGTCGGCGCTCCCGGCAAGCAGGCCGTAGAGGCTGAAAGGCTCGTTGTAGTTGCGCTGCATCAGCGGCTCGAAGACGAGATTGCCGTAGACGGTATCGATCATGCCGCGCGCGGTGGTACGCAGGCTCTTCAGGATGAAGGGGTTGAGGTTGTCGAAGGAGCCGACGACGCAATAGGTGACGCTTCCCCCTTTCGGCGCGTCCGGATTGACGTAGTCGAAATGCTTGTAATCGGGCGGCAGCGCCGGCTCACCCTGCATGGCAATGCCGTGCTTCGGCTCCGATTGCGCCGGAAGGAGCGAAAGAGCCAGAAACGAGGTCGCGGCGATCAGTTGGACGAGAACGCGGTCCATGACCGTCTCCTTGCCGGGCGGCTTTGTGATTCGCCATGCACCGTAGAGCATTTCGCCATCTGATTGAATCGGCGCGCCAACGGGAATCGGGTTCAGCCGCTCCATCGCCGATCTAGCTCGCTCCTGGGGATGCGAAACCACCAAGAAATCGCGGAAACCGGGCTGGATTCGACGCCGCTGGCAGTGTAACACGCGCTCCGAAGTCATCCTGTTGCCTCATTTGGGCAACAGGTAGCTGGACCGCACGGCACGAAGAAGCCGGTCCCCGGGATCATTTGAGAGGAAAGTGCACCATATGACGATCAACGCGTACCGCCTTTCGGTGCTGGCCGCAGGCGTGGTCGGCGTTCTGGGCGCCGGGCTTTTCACTGCCTCGGCCCAACAGCAGCCGCAGATTCCTCAGGGCTGGTTCAAGGCCTGCACCAAGCAGGCAGACGTCGACATCTGCAATGTGCAGAACATCGTCACCGCCGGCAATGGCCAGCTCGTCACCGGCGTCAGCCTGATCGAGCTCAAGGGCAAGGTGAACCGCAAGGTCTTCCAGGTCACCGTCCCGACCGGCCGCCTCGTGCCTCCCGGCATCGGCCTGCAGATCGATGGCGGCAAAGCGCAGAAGCTTGACTATGTGATCTGCTTCCCGGACCGCTGCGTCGCCGAAGTGCCGCTGACGGACCAACTCGTGGCGTCTTTCAAGAAGGGTCAGGCGATTTCGCTGACCTCGATCAACTTCCAGAACCAGCCGAACCCCATCAAGATCGCGCTCACCGGCTTCAGCGGCGCCTATGACGGCCCGCCGCTGCAGCAGTCGGACATCGAGGACCGGCAGAAGAAGCTGCAGGACTTCGTCGCCAAGAACAACCAGGATTTCGCCAAGAAGCTCAAGGACGAGCAGGAAAAGGCCAAGACCGCGAACTGATCGCGCAAGCGCGTTTCTCGTGCAAAAAAGCGGGGCAAATGCCCCGCTTTTTTGTTACCTCAAGCCATCACATTCAATGCTTCGACTGGCGCTTAGGCTCGTAGCGGCCGTCCGGCAGCTTGTCGAACATCTCGCCGATCTGCGGATGCCGCACCGGCTCGCCCGACCGGTCCTCGAGCAGGTTCTGCTCGGACACATAGGCGATGTACTCGGTCTCCGAATTTTCCGCCAGAAGATGGTAGAAAGGCTGGTCCTTGCGCGGCCGCACGTCGGCCGGAATGGCTTCGTACCATTCGTCGGTGTTGGCGAATTCGGGATCGACGTCGAAGATCACGCCGCGAAACGGAAACAGCCTGTGGCGAACCACTTGCCCGATCGAGAATTTGGCCGTTTTCATCGCATTCACCACTCAGGTTCCGAGGCGCCTTTCGTGGCCGCGCACAGGGCGCCTAAGACCTTGAATTTACACATCACGCAGCCAAAAATCGACTCCAACTTTCGACTGGGCCTATTTGGCGCAGGCGCCGCCGCAATTCAATAGCCAAGTCCTTGACCCCGGGCGAAGCAACGGGCTAGCCCGCGCGGGAGTTTTCCCGCCTGAGCGAAAAATGTCTGACGTCATCGGTCTCGTCCTTCCCTTCTTCGGCATGATCTTCGTCGGTTTCCTGGTGGCGCGCATCACCCGGCAGCCGCTGGAGGCGCTCGGCTGGATGAACATTTTCATCGTCTATGTCGCGCTGCCGGCGCTGTTCTTCCAACTGCTCGCCAGGACGCCGTTCGATCGGTTGACGGAATGGAGCTTCATCCTTGGCTCGCTCATCGCCACCTATGTCGTCTTCACGGTGATGTTCGCCTGGTCGGTTCTCGTCTCCCGCGGCGGCATCGCGCCCGCGACGGTCACCGCCCTTGCCGCGGCGTACGGCAACATCGGCTATATGGGGCCGGGTCTTGCCTTGCTGGCGTTCGGCGAGCAGGCGGCGGTCCCCGTGGCGCTGATCTTCTGCTTCGAGAACATCGTGCATTTCACGATCGCGCCGATGATGATGGCGCTGTCGGGCAAGGAGAAGGCGCCGCCGCTCCAACTGGCGTGCGGCGTCGCGAAGAAGATCGTGCTGCACCCCTTCATCATCGCGACCGCCCTTGGTGTCGCCGCCGCTTATGTGGAGTTC
>NZ_RZSA01000708.1:0-3635 GCF_003998075.1 Mesorhizobium sp. M2A.F.Ca.ET.037.01.1.1
GTAGTGGTGCGGCGCGACGCGCTGCAGCATCAGCGCGAGCCGCGCCTCCATGAACATGTTAGACGTGTCGTTGGAGGCCGAGCCGTCGACGCCGAGGCCGACCTTCACGCCCTTGTCCAGCATCTCACGGATTTTCGCGATGCCCTGTCCGCAGCGCATGTTGGCCGACGGGCAATGCGCGACGCCCGTGCCTGTCTCGGCGAAGCGGTCTATCTCCCCGCTCGTCATGAAGATCGAGTGGGCGAACCAGACGTCATCGCCGAGCCAGCCCACAGACTCAGCGAACTCGACCGGCCGCATGCCATAGATCTCGTGGCAGTACTTCTCCTCGAACAGCTCTTCCGCCAGATGCGAGTGGAGGCTCACGCCGGGATGCTGCCGCGCCAGCGCGGCCGCGTCGCGCATCAGCTCCGGCGTCACCGAGAAGGGTGAGCAGGGCGCGAGCACGATGCGGCCCATCGAGTGGCGCGACGCGTCGTGATAGGTGTGGATCAGGCGCTCCGCATCCTTGAGGATGGCGTCTTCCTTCTCCACGCAGCGGTCCGGCGGCAGTCCGCCCTGGCTCTCGCCGCGCGACATCGCTCCGCGGGCCGCATGGAAGCGCAGGCCGATTTCGCGCGCCGCCTCGATCGTCGAATCCAGCGTGCAGTTGTTGGGCAGGATGTAGAGGTGGTCCGAGCTGGTCGTGCAGCCGGAATGGATGAGCTCGGCCATGGCGATACGGGCGGAGACGCCAATAGCGTCATCGTCAAGCTCCGCCCAGATCGGATAGAGCGTCTTCAGCCAGACCATCAGCTCGTCCTCCTGCACCATGACGCGCGTCAGGTTCTGGTACATGTGGTGGTGGGTGTTCACCATGCCCGGCATGACGACATGGCCGGAGAGGTCGAGCACCGCATCGGCCTCAAACCCTGCGAGTTCGGCCGTCGTGCCGACCTTGTCGATCACATTGTCGCGGACGAACAGCGCGCCGCCCGAGATCTCGCGGCGCGCGTCGTCGAACGTCGCGAGATGATCGATATTCTTGACCAGAAGCGTCGTCACCGGCCGCCCATCAGCGTACATCGCGGTAGAACGGCTCGCCGAGAGCGGCCGGCGCGGCCATCAGGCGGCGCACTTTCTGCCAGGCGAGCACCGGCACGATCATCAGTGCGATGGTGCCGAGATAGGGCAGCATCGACAGGAACGGCGCGGCCACCGGCCAGTTGCGCGCCTGACCGACGAAGCCGATCGACGTGATGAGGCCGAACAGCAGCGCCGTGAGCACGGCGTTGACCGGCCGGTAACCGGCGAAGATGACGAGCGAGACCGCGATCCACCCGCGCCCTGCGACCATGCCGTCCGACCAGGCCGGCACGAAGGCGAGCGTCAGGTAGGCGCCGGCGCCGCCGCACAGCGCCGCGCCCGCGGTGACATAGGCGAAGCGGATCAGGCCGACCGGGATGCCGCCGGCGTCGGCGGCGGCCGGGTTCTCGCCGACGGCGCGCATGTTGAGCCCGTGCCGTGTGTGGAACAGCAGATAGTGCAGGCCGAGCGGCAGGACGATGTAGATGAGGTAGAGCAGCACGTTCTGCGAGAAGAGCGCCGGCCCGAGGATCGGGATGTCGCTCAGCAGCGGCACCTCGACACGCTCAAAGACCGCGGCCGATGGCGTGCCGGAGTAGCTGCGGCCGATGGTGTTGGCGAGCCCGGTGCCGATCAGCGTCAGCGCCAGGCCGCAGAGAACCTGGTTCGCCCGGACGGTCACCGTGGCGAAAGCGAAGACCATGCCGAACAGCGCCCCGACCACGAGCGCCGCGGCAAAGCCGAGCGCCGGCGAAGGAACGGCCGCGACGGTCGCTACGCCGGTGATCGCGCCCATCGCCATCAGCCCTTCGGCGCCGAGATTGACGACGCCGACGCGCTCGGCGAGCACCTCGCCCATGGCCGCGAGCGCCAGCACGCCGCCGGCGAGAAAGGTTGTGGCGAGAATTCCGGTCAAGAGGTCCAATGTCGGTCTCGCTCTATGCTCTCGTCGACGCGGTGCGGAGGATGCGGTAATGCGCGAGCTCGTCGCCGATCGCCGTCAGGAACAGGATCGCCCCGGTCATCGCCAGCACCGCGGAGGTGGTGATGCCCTGTGTCTGCAGGATGATGCCGGAGTTGAGGATGAAGGCCATGAGTATGCCGGTGAAGATGACGCCGACGCAGGAGTTGCGAGCGAGCACCGCGACCATGATACCGAGATAGCCGAAGTTGTTGGAAATCCCGCCCTGCAGGCGGTGCACCGTGCCGGCGAGCTCGAAGGCGCCGGCGACGCCGGCGATCAGGCCCGACAGCAGCATCACGGTGATGATGTGGCGCCCCACCGCGATGCCGGCATAGGCCGCGGCCGAAGGGTTCGAGCCGGACAGCCGCACCTCGTAACCCCAGCGGGAGAAGGCGAGGATCGCGGCGGCGGCCAGCGCTATCAGTATGGCGATCGGCAGGCCCCAGTGAATCAGCCCCCAGAATTCGGGCATCTCGACCGTGATCCGCGGCGTCGAGGAGTTGGACATGCCGACGCGGTCGCGCCACGGGCCGGTCGAGACGTAGTAGACGAGCAGCGCGGCCACGAAGTTGAGCAGCAGCGTCGTGATCAGCTCGTTCACGCCGACGAAGGCGCGCGCCAGTGTGGGGACCAGGATCCAGACGACGCCCCCGAGCGCGCCGGCGGCAATGATCAGCGGCAGGATGAGCCAGGCAGGGCCGGGCACGAACAGTCCGACCGCGGTGGCTGCGAAGGCGCCGACGAGGAATTGTCCTTCGGCGCCGATGTTCCAGGTCCCGATCTGCTGGCCGACCGCCACCGACAGGCCGGTGAGGATCAGCGGGATCACGAGCAGCCCGAAATCCTCCATCCCGAAGGTGGAGCTGAAGGTGGCGCTGACGAGCTGCGCGCCCAGCGCGAGCGGGTCTTCGCCTGCCACCAGCAGCGCGATGGATGCGGCCAGCACCACGATGGCAATGGCCAGCGCGCGCATGGCGAGCGCGATGCCAGGCTGGACGGATGGCAGCCGCTGGAGGCGCAGGCCCTGCAGCATCACGCCGCCTCCTTCCGCACGATGCGGCCGCCCATCAGCAGGCCGATCTGCTCGACGTCGATCTTGTCGTTGTCTAGCGCGCCCATGAGCCGGCCTTCATAGAGCACGGCGATGCGGTCGGAGAGGTTGAGGAGTTCCTCCAGGTCCTCCGAGATAAGCACGATGCCGGCGCCTGCGTCGCGCAGCTCGACGATGTAGCGCAGCATCGTGTTGATGGCGCCGACGTCGAGCCCGCGGCTGGGATAGGCGGCGACCAGCACCTTGTGGGCGATGCGCATCTCGCGGCGCGCCACCAGACGCTGCTGGTTGCCGCCCGACAGGTTGCGGACCGGCATGGCGAAGTCCGGCACGGCGACGTCCGCGGCCTTGGCGATCTCGCGCGCAAGCAGGGTCGCGGCGCCCGAGCGATAGAGCCCGCCGGAGCCGATGGGCGGCTTCTTGTATTCGCGCATCACGGCGTTGATGGCGACGCTCATCGCCGGGGCCAGCCCGCTGCGCAGCCGGTCCTCCGGGATGTGGCCGATGCCGAGCTCAGCCACGTGCTCACCGGACTCCGGCGCATCGCCTCGGGAC
>NZ_RZSA01000709.1:0-3628 GCF_003998075.1 Mesorhizobium sp. M2A.F.Ca.ET.037.01.1.1
CCATCTATGGGCCGGCCTGGCGAATCGCCAGGATGAGGGCAGCGGCCAAACGCCTTGTCCGCAAGGTGCGGCGCGGGCCGGCGCAGGCGCCACGCGCCGCCTGGGCGGGTCTGGTCAATCCGGGTCTTGCCGGGCGCACCGATCTTACCGAGCGCTTTCATCGCAGCGGCTACATGCCCGCCGCCGTCAGCGCCAGCGAAGCGCTGACGCATCGCTGGCTTCTGTCGACCGGGCTGGTGCCGCACGCTTTCGAAGTGCTCGACAAGGCCGCCGCCAATTTCGGCGTCGAGCCGCGCTATCCGTTCTGGGACAAGCCGCTCGTCGAATTCTGCCTGGCGCTGCCCGGCGAGGAAAAGCTCAAGGACGGTTTTGGCCGCCATGTGCTGCGCCGGGCCATGCAAGGCGTTCTGCCGCCGGCCGTGCAATGGCGGCGCGACAAGATCGATTTCACCACCAACCTGGTCAATGGCATGCTCGGCAATCACCGCGAGCTTCTGGACAGGCTGCTTATATCGGACAGCGAGCGGATCGCACCCTATGTGAACCTGCCTGCAGTGGCCGCGGTCTATGACCGGATGCTGCGCCAGCCCGAGCAGGCGACCCTGCCGGACGTCCAGCATGTCTGGCGCGCGGTTTCGCTGTCGCTGTGGCTGCGGCAAGTTGAGGGAAACCCCGCATGAACCTTCCGATCGCTTCCCTTGCGCGATCCGAGCCGCAAACGGCGGCGGCGAGCGGACGTGTCCGCCGTTTCTACAAGGCCTACGGGCTGGTGATCGGCTCCGAAGTGGCCTTGCCTGAGCTGGAGCCGACGCGCCCGGCGACACCGGATCTGGAGATCGCGGTGGGGCGGGTCGATTTTCCCGGCGCGGCGTCCCAGCGTGCCACCGCCTTCCGTTTTGAGCCGACGCGCCAGTATCTTTCCTGGCAGGCGGTCGGCACGTTCTTGATCAGCGGCGTCAACCGCATCGATGTCGATCCGGCACCAGGGGTCGACGATCCGCTGCTCGCCTTTCCGCTGCTCGGGCCGGTGATGGCGCTCGCCCTGCATCAGCGCGGGCTGCTCGTCCTGCATGCCAGCGCCATTGAAGTCGACGGCAAAAGCGTGATCTTCATGGGCGACAAGGGCGCCGGCAAATCGACCACGGCAGGCGCGATGATCCGCGCCGGCCATCGACTGCTCACCGACGATGTCGTGGCGCTGGATTTGTCCGACCCGGACCGGCCGATGATCCTGCCCGGATTCCCGCAGCTCAAGCTTGCGGCGGACGCGGCCGGCGCCATTCGCCTCGAGCAGGCGGAGGTGCGCCCGCAGGTGCATCCGCAGATCGACAAGGCGCAGCATCGGCTGCGTGACGGATTTGCGGCCGAACCGCGTGATATAGGAGAATTTGATGATCGCCGGGCGGGTCGGCGTCAGCCGGCTGGAAGTGCCGGCCGGACTCGACCGGATCGACGAAGCGGTCGCCGCGATCGATACCGACCTGGCGTCCGGGACAAGGTGAGCCGGGACATGAGCTGGCCCTCGAAGCTTCGCCTGTCGCTGTTGCGGGACATCACCGGCTTCGGCGCCATGATGGCGCATGTCGGCGGGCGACGCACCGCGACGGCGCTGACCTTCCTGATCCTGGGCAGCCTCACCGAAGGCATCTCGATCCTGCTGCTCGTCCCGCTGCTGCGCCTAATCGGCAGGGCCGAACAGGATTACGCAGTTCCACTGCCGGAAGCCTTGCATTGGCTGGTGCCCGGCGGAACGCTGTCGCTGGCGACGGTGCTGTGCCTGCTTGTCGCGCTGGTGGCGCTGCAGGCGATTTTCAACCGCTTCAAGTCGGTCTACATGGCGCGGCTGCTCTACGATTTCGTCAACCGCGTGCGCATGAACCTGTTCGAGAGCATCGGCCGGGCGCGCTGGGGTGTTTTCACCCGCATCCGCAGCTCCGATCTCGACCACGCGCTGAACGGCGACGTCGACCGGGTGCAGGTGGCTGCCTTCTCGCTGCTGATGCTCACCCAGGCGACATTGCTTCTCACCGGCTATCTCGTGGTCTCACTGTTCATCTCGCCGGTGATGACGTCCTTCGCCATCCTCATCGGCCTGATTCTGCTGGTTGCGCTGCAGCCGTTCCGGGCACGCGCCAGCGCCTATGGCCGCACGCTGACCGGCAACCGCCAGGACCAGTATCGCACGGTCTCCGAGTTCCTCGGCGGCATCAAGGTCGCCAAGAGCCTCAATGTCGAGGCGAGCTATTTCGCCGAGCTCGGCGCGACGCTGGACAGGATGAAGGCCGACAACATAGCCTTCGTGCGCAACTCTTCGCTCGGCACCGCCCTGTTCCAGATGGCGAGCGTGATCGGGCTCAGCCTCTTCATCTACACCGCGCTGGTCCGCTTCCACCTTTCGCTTGCCGAGATCGTCGTGCTGCTCCTGGTCTTCATGCGGGTGGCGCCGCGCTTCATGGACATGCAGCTTCAAACCCAGCAGGTGCTGATCAACCTGCCGGCCTACGCTTCGATGCAAGCCCTTCAGGCCCGCTTCGACGCCGAGCGCGAACCGACCCAAGGCATGGCCGAACGAGGCGCGAGACTGTCGCTCGAGACCGGCCTCAACATCCGCGAGGCATCGTTCGCCTATGGCGAGGGTGACGCAAGACCGGTGGTCAGCGATATCACCTTCGACCTGCCCGCCGGCAAGGTGACGGCGCTGATCGGCCCTTCCGGCTCCGGCAAGAGCACGATCGCCGACATGCTCCTCGGTCTGCTCGAACCCACCAGCGGCCGGATCCTGGCCGACGGCGTGGAAATCACCGCGCAGAATCGCAGGGCGTGGCGCGATCAGGTTGCCTATGTACCGCAGGATGTGTTCCTGCTGCATGACACGATCGCCGCCAATCTTCGTCTTGCCGCGCCTGGGGTCAGCGACGAGGAGCTATGGGCGGCCCTGCGCAACGCCCATGCGGCCGATTTCGTGGAACGGCTGGCATCGCGGCTCGATACGGTGGTGGGCGACCGCGGTGTCCGGCTCTCCGGCGGCGAGCGGCAGCGCATCGCCTTGGCGCGGGCGCTGCTGCGCAAGCCGTCGCTGCTCATCCTCGACGAGGCGACGAGCGCGCTCGACTGGCAGAACCAGTCGCTGATCGCGCAATCGATCGAGGCTTTGCGCGGCCGCATGACAATTTTGACCATCGCGCATCGGCCGTCGATGATCGCCTTCGCCGACTGGGTCGTGGCCATCGAGAACGGGCGCATCGTCGAGGTCGGACAATACCGGCGGCTGAAGGCAAAAGCCGGCAGCCGGCTGGCCAGGATGCTGTCGGGCGAGCAGGCCGAGCGCGACAGCGCGCCCCCGGCCGAGGCCGGATTGGTCCCGGCGCCGGTCGAACGGTCAGTGGAGGCTGCGTCTGGCGCTTAGCTTTTCGCCGTCGGCGACCTTGTTCAGGATTGCCCCGCGGTCGGCTTCGCGGATCTTGTCGGCCGAAGTCGGCGTTGCCCTGCCGATCATGGCAAAGACCAGAAGGAAATAGCCTGCCTGGATGATCACGGCGCAAACGATGGCACGCAAGAGGATGGTGCCCGCCGACGCGCCGTCGAAATAAGACCAGCCGATGACGATCGCCAGCGCGAACATCATGCC
>NZ_RZSA01000070.1:0-12057 GCF_003998075.1 Mesorhizobium sp. M2A.F.Ca.ET.037.01.1.1
CCATCGCCTTGATCAGCGGCACGGGGCCGGCGGCGTAGCCGATGCGCCAACCGGTCATGGCATAGGCTTTCGACACGCCGTTCATCGTCAGCGTCCGCTCGTAAAGATTCGGCTCGACCTCGGCGATGGTCTTGAAGACGAAGTCGCCATAGGTCAGATGCTCATACATGTCGTCGGTCAGCGTCCAGACATGCGGATGCTTGAGCAGGACATCGGCCAGCGCCCTGAGCTCTGCCTCCGTGTATGCGGCGCCCGACGGGTTGGACGGCGAGTTCATCAGCAGCCATTTGGTCTTCGGCGTGATTGCCTTTTCCAGCACCTCGGCCGTGAGCTTGAAGCCGTTGTCGATCGAGGTGTCGGCGAAGACCGACGTGCCGCCGCAGATCGCCACCATTTCGGGGTAGCTCACCCAGTAGGGACGCGGGATGATGACCTCGTCGCCGGGGTTCAGCGTCGCCATGAAGGCATTGAACAGGATCTGCTTGCCGCCGGTGCCGACGATGGTCTGCTCCGGCCGGTAATCGAGATTGTTCTCGCGCTTGAATTTTTTCGCGATTGCCTCGCGCAGCGGCACGATGCCCGACACCGGCGGGTATTTGGTCTCGCCACGGCGGATCGCCTCGATCGCCGCGTTCTTGATGTTGTCGGGCGTATCGAAGTCCGGCTCGCCGGCACCGAGGCCGATCACGTCACGGCCGGCATTTTTCAGCTCGCGCGCTTTCTGCGTCACCGCGATGGTCGCGGAAGGCTTAACGCGGGAAAGGGCGTCGGCGAGAAAGGCCATGACAAAAAGTCTCCTAGGGAAGCGGCCAGGAGCGGCCGCGGCGCCTCTCATGTCGCATGATGGCGCGGAGCGCAAGCATTGTGCGATGAGCCAGAGGTCAAGGAGGCGTGACCAAAGTCAGCCTGCGTGCGCAGCAACGCTAAATTCATCAACGGCCGGTAAACCCTTGACTGGCAGGATCGCAGATCGGATTGCGCCAATTCGCGGAGCGAGAAACCTTGTCGCGCAGCATCGGGCTTGCCCACATCATCCGTCATGACCGCGAGCAAGTGGCTCGCTGACGGCATGGTCGGTCGGCTTACTCCCTGACAGTCGTAAGGTCTTCGACTCCCCGACCTCAACAGACCTCGACCGGTCTTATGTGGGCAAGACCTCGCTGCGTATGACGTCAGCCGTATAGACAAGAGAAGAATGGCCAGCATAATCAATGGCTTAGGCTACAGGGAGACCCCGCCGGGGAGGGGTACAAGGGGGACGGCCCCCCGTCAGTGCCATAGGTATGGCCCCTCGGAAAAATCGCCCGAAAAATATCCAATGCGGGACCTTACCGGGGAGTACCAGCCTTGCCTTGGATCACCGGGGAGAGGTCCCTTTGGTGTGAATCGAGTGTGAACGGTGTGAACAGACGACGGTACCGAGCGACGGCCCCAAGGGTAGTCGCCTCTGTCGAGGCTCGCTTAAAGAAAAAAAAGGGGATGCCCTTAGGTATAATTTTCTTTATGCGAAGGCGAAGCATGAGCCTGACTACCTAAGCGTATCCTATTTCATTATCCTTCTTATAATAATATGGGTCTTAACCCCTTGATTATACTAGTGAATTTTTCACGATGGGACACGACTTGTGTCCAACCGATTCGAAACTAAGCCGCAGATCGGGTCCTTTTGTAGTAATCAGCCCTTGATTTGACCGCACGATTTCTCATCCGGCTGTTGTCTTCCCCGGTGAGATAATCTTCCAGAATAGACCTCATGCGGTAGCTAGGGAGGTAGACCGTGATTTTCTCGCCTCGTCTAATGCGGGAACGGTAGACCCACTGGATTAACTCGGTCAAAGCGTACTGATCCTGCTCGACGCCATCCCTGCCAATGCCAAGCCATCGGTTGACATACGGATTGATATGCTGGTCCCAGAGGTACACGAGTGTCGACTTGTCGATGTAATCGTTCGTCCCGCGAGTGGTATTCGCCAACCATGTAGCGCCATCGAACATCCTCGACCCTGAGGCATACGGGCCGGGCTTTGCGGGCCGCCCTTGTTTCACATCGTCATTGTCCAATCCGTTGAGATACCAACTCGACTTGGCGCATGTGACCAGAACGCCAGATAGGTCGTCCCCGAGATCGTATCGACGTAGACCTCTCAGGGCGTTTGAAACCCTCCTACCGTCAACGCTGGTCGTCTGCCCGGTGTACGACAGGCTGACACCATGCAACGACGGTATTTTCTCAATGGTGATAAGCTCCCGCGCCTTCAGACGAAACGCTTCATTTGCTTCGGCGTCTTCATCTAGGGTGTACGCAATCCCGATCTTTCTGAGGTAAGCCAGGAGCATGGATCCTTCCGCCATGAACGTATAGACGGTGAAGCTCCGTCCCACATGGAGAAGGGTCTCAGGCAGTGCCCACATGAAGAACACACCATCGATAAGAAAGAGCGTCCGTGCGGATGCCAATCGGTACAGGTTTTCCCTCAGCGTGTCGTTCACGTCATGCGCTTCGTCGTGCCACTTCTCCGTGGCCGTCACCCGATATGTGTCAGGATCAACAGTGGCGTAGCCGGTCTCGACGTATAGCCTCTGAAACGACTTGATCTTACCGCCGTTGATCGCGCGGCAGACCTCGGGGACTTCATCGATGATGATGTCATACCCGTCTAGCAGCCCATCATTCGCTAGTGCCACGATGTCCGTATACAGAGCGTGCGTCGTTGCCACATTCTTGCCAGACGACAGAAGCTCACGGAGGCTATCTCGTTTGCTCCGCCCTTCGTCATCAGGCTGATCGAAAGGGACTTCTGATTTCTCAATGATCCTTTCGACCTCACTCAGCAATGGCGTGATGACAAGGTAACGCCTGTCTGACCGGAACGACTGAATCATCTTTGTAGTTTTGCCAAAGCCGCAAGGTCTATCGATCACAAGGACCGGATCGTCTCTAACAAATAAGCTCCTAAAAATGGTCGACATTAAATCTTCTGAACCTCCTTTCTCTTCGCCATCCTATAAATAGTTCTGGCTGTCACTCCGGTACTCCGGAAGTATCGATCCCACATGTAGCGTTGCTTTTTAGGGTCGTAGTTCCCCCGCGTTGTCGTCTGAGACCATTCGTCCCAGAGGTCGAAGCCATCTTGTGATCCGCCTGAAGCGTCAAACAATGCAGCCCCAACCTTGAACCATTCCGGTTGGTTATCCGCCGGGATGTGGGAGAGAGCTTCCGTCAGTCGAACGGGGTCCCAATCGGAACTCTTGTGTAAGCCCCGTGCCTTCGCGCGTCGGTCGCTTGGTTCCGGGGTGTAGTTTTCGATTCCCAATGTCTTCGCCATGTCGGCAAAGCTGCTCAAACTAATTGCCAATGGTCTGGTCTCCCTTCTTCTTCGGTTTCAGTTGTTCGGGGTGTAGCCAGTACCCAAGCTTGACCTCTCCGGGTGTGGCTTCGTCTGGTGTGTCATGGTGATCCCGACCGAGTGTGAACAGCCGGTTGAATGCATCGGAATCGACCTTGCCGAATCTCTCCCGGTTGCTCTGCCAGAGGGCGTGAACCGACTTGTACCGACCGAACTCCCGTCCAAGGCGGTAGAGGACGAGCCGACCATCATCAGCGAGGGTGACCGACCAAGCGTCATTCAGGGCTAGGGTAATCATGGGGCCACCCCGAATTCAGCCACCCTTGATCGATTGGCCTTAGATGCCGCAATGGCATCCCATGTCTTCGATGATATCCGCGCCTTGAAACCTGTAGCCTTCGAAGTCACAGAAACGCGACCGTCTGGCCGCTTGGTGACGATCACACTCCGGTAGCCGGAACCGATGTAGGGACACTCGCTGTCAAGCTGAATCATCCCCTCATACAGGACGGGGTAGGATACCCCTCTAGAAAGCCCTTCTTCGGGGTGTGGAGGGGGGCTACAGCGCGATGTTACGCTAAGCCTGTCCTCTGTAGGGGGGAGTTCGGATGTTACGCTAAGACAGTCGTGATTAAGACGTAAATGCCTCATCCGACACTTGGCTGAACAAAATTGGGCTGTCGCCCTAGTGGCTATGAAATGAATGCCACATGATTTGCAATGCTTGTGTTTAGTATTCAGTCCGTCAAACATTTCTCTCCATGGTGTGGGGCCAGCCCATAGGACCAGCCCCGGTTAAGTTTCTTAAGCCACTACTTCTAGCGGCAACGGCTCATGGATAATTCGCCTCTTCTTCACCTGAGGCCCGACGATGATAGGAATCCTCCGGTATCGGGGCTTATACGTCCCCCTCGCCAATGCCAGGGCCTTACGGCGTTCGAACTCTGCCGCCGCTTCGACCAACATGGCACGATCATGATTGACGGAAGCTCCGTACTCTTGGAGGCCAAGGTTGACCCTCCGCAAATCGAGATGGTCCCCGTTGATGTAGACGACACGTTCGCCCGGCAGAGCATCGGTGATGACACGAGCCACTAAGACCTCAACCCCAAAGGGGCCTCTAGCGGAAACCGCTCCGCCTTGGAGATTCCAGTTGCGGGACAACTTCAAACCGATGAGTTCGTTATAGGCGTCGAGGTCGATACAGCATTCATCGACACCGCTTCGGGACAAGGGAATATGGACTAGGAACTCATCTCCGATCTTCGATAAACGGACATCTCTCTCTTTCAATGGTCGCCTCCGGGGAGGACACCCAAATCAATCAGCATCCGCTTGGCCGCGTCATCGTGGTCGAGACCCTTTCCGATCTCTTCGACGAACTGAGTGACACGCATCTTGATGAGTTCCGACTTGGCCTCTTGGTTGAGACTGTAGTCCCTCATCCATTCACGCCGCGCGGCTTCAGACATCTCTCGGGAGAGACGTTGACGATCTTCTAGGCTGGACATCATTCAGCCCTCCGGGAGATGCCGACCTGACGCGCGAAAATGGAAGACTTCTTTGCCTCTTCCTTTCGGGTCTGCGGTGCGTTGGTGATCGCGTCTTCCATCGTCCCTGACTTAAGTCCCCGCCTTTCGAGGACCGCCAACGCTACGAGTTCAGCAAACTCCGGGGTAATGGCTGAATCGAGAGCATTAGCCGTATCGATGACGCGAAGACGGAGCATTTCCCTCTCGGCCTCTCCCATGTCGGCAAGCTTCTTCGAAATAAAATACTTATCTTGAACTTCAACTTTGGTGCTCATGAAAACTTTCCTTTCAAATAGATTGTGGGTTAACGTCGATGCGGGTCTGGCCGTCTTCGGAGGTGTGATAGATTTCTAGTGTGTGGCCGCTCCGATCAGCCCACGAAATGAGTGCCCTTATCGTGTCACTCCAAGAGGTAAACCGGCCTAACTCTGGGTCGGCTACAGTTCCGGCAAAGGTAAGGTAGTGGTGTGAGTACTCGTCAGAGAGGGTCTTGACGTAGCTTCGTTGGTCTCCCTTCGAAACAGCGATGACGGTGAAATCCAATTTAAGGTCATTGACCCATATGATTGCCCTAGTCGCTACCTTCGAGAGGTCTGGCTGTGAGGCGCGCATTAGATGTTCCGCCCTTCCTTGTTGTTACCTTTCTTGTTCGGGCGATTCTTCTGAGGTTGAGCGACCAATTGGCCTTGGAGTGGCTTGTCCTTCGAATAATGGGACCAGACCAACGATCCTTTCTTTGACGGGGTAGGCAACGAAATGCGAGTGTTGTCGTTCTTGGACATAAAAAATACTTCTGCCCCCTTCGACCGAGGGCTGTTAGAGTTTCAAAATTTATGGAGTAAAAACAAGGATCAGATTTTAGAAGCCCAATCCTCGGGATATTATCCCATGTTTTTCTACCGAAGTCAACAGTAAACCATAGCGGACTACTTTAATATACTGCGCAACACCTTGAGATATAAGGCAAATATTTATTTCATGCATCCTCCAAAACCATAGTAATACTGCCTGTTATTTTCTGATATACTCACGGCGATAAGGCCGACCTCCTGTAAGTCGCTGATATCAATCGACATTTTCTGCTACGCTTACGGTAAGTAATTGATTGTATTAGGGATGTCCCCCACGATTTCGGGGGTGTAAATCAAGGGGAACGTCGCTCCATCTCTTGCTCAATCAGCCTGTTGAGTTCGATCAGTCGGACTTTGAGCCTTCGGCTTTCATCGACGAGTTGGATTAACTTCAAATCCGGGTCGTCAGGCGCAAGCATATCTGCCTGTGAAAGAGAACTCGGGACCGTGTTGAAGTCTATGACAATGCCCATGTGATTTCTCCTAATGATGATGGGACGGTGGGTGACCCTGCGTTGTCATTCTACGGGTCGGGGTCCACAATCCGACAGGAATCAACGGAGGGGTGCCGTGTTTGCAGACAAGACACTTTTGATACTTGGAGCAGGGGCCAGCTTCGAAATAGGGCTTCCCGTAGGTGACACGCTAAAAGAACAGATATCGGCTGCGTTGAAGGTTGAGCTTGTCAGTGGCGGCACCATTATGAGGTTCGCTGACTCTGTGATCGATGACGCGGCGGAATTTGTTGCGATCCACAACAAGGTAGGGATCACGAAGATAAAGCTACTAGAGGCTTGCAGGCAAATCAGTGCTGCCCTTCCGCTAGCCCGGTCTATCGACAACTATCTCAACGCTCATAAAGACTCGAAGACGATAGAGTTGTGTGGGAAGCTCGGGATTGCTCGGTGCATCCTCCAGGCAGAGCGAAACAGTTGGATCAAGGCTGACCAACCACCACCGAACAGGATGAATTTCGGGGTGCTGAAACCGACTTGGTATAACCGATTTGCCAACCTCCTGTTCGAGGTTCCGTATGGGGAATTCCTCGGGAGGCTCTCCAACCTAAGCGTCATCACCTTCAACTATGACCGCTGCTTTGAGCACTTCATGTACCACGCGATCCAGACGCATTACGGTGTGGATGAGAAGAGAGCCGCAGAAGTCGTCAACGGTATGAGCATCTACCATCCCTACGGAAAAGTCGGGAATCTGCCGTGGATGGGCAAAGAGCCTATGAGCGATTTCGGTGAGGAGGTAGGCGGGGACCGGCTGGTGCAACTGGCGGGGGGAGAGATCAAGACCTACACAGAGGGAGTCGATAGGAGTTCCAGTGAGATTCAGGCGATCCATCGGGCTGTACGACAGGCAAGAACCGTCGTGTTTTTGGGCTTCGGGTTCATCCCACTGAACATGAGCCTGCTAAAGCCAGACGCAGACGAGAGCATGCACAAAGAGAACGCTACGAAAAAGACCTATTACGCGACCGCTCTCAACATGTCCGACGAAGACACCTCGCATGTGAGAGACGCTGTGAGGGGGCTATGTCCTGCCGGGGTTGTTCAAGAGTTCATCCGGAGCGTCAGGTGTGTTGACCTCTTCGGC
Organism: Mesorhizobium sp. M2A.F.Ca.ET.037.01.1.1; assembly: GCF_003998075.1. Lineage (NCBI taxonomy): Bacteria > Pseudomonadati > Pseudomonadota > Alphaproteobacteria > Hyphomicrobiales > Phyllobacteriaceae > Mesorhizobium > Mesorhizobium sp. M2A.F.Ca.ET.037.01.1.1. Next base: position 7,333 of record NZ_RZSA01000070.1, read on the forward strand.
GTCTACGGATTCAGCCTTGGCTTGTCGTAGGTGATAGGAAGGCAGATCGGGGTTGTTCATCGCCGCTCTTGCTCTTGCCACAACAGGACAGACCATGATTGCTGTTGCTTCCGTCGCTACCAACCGGGGGTCAGCTTCGATCACAAGGGCGATGTTTTTGTCCGACAGCCGGGACCTAGGCTCGCTAGGGTCGAAGACCTGATCCGCCAGTGGCCACGTTTGATCGCTGACACGACAGAAGGGGAAACCCCCGGGCCGCGCCATCGGCTGTGTCTGTTGCGCCTTCTCCAAGCCATGGGCTTGCAAAGAGGGACCGACAGCGAGTTGCCGCCTACGGAATGCCGTCCTACGCTCACACAGCGCCCCTCGATCCCGACAGGAACAGAGAGAAGCCTATACGCCGGTCCGGCCCGACAAGTTCCCATGCGTCGCCGCTAGAGGGTGTTCCGGAATTCAGTTTGGGGATTTGCAAGATGGCCGCTGGCTCGTCTCGTCCCTCTCACGATGGGGGGATGTCATCGACGTAGTTGCCAACAGGTGGCCTGCAATTGACTTGGGTCTGGGGGTTACGGCCCATTCCCGTAAGTTATATGTGGAACCTCGATTGTGACAAATCAATGGCGCGACCTTGCCGATAGTTAATTCCGGGGTGTGGTAAGGATTGGGGTATAGGTAGGGGTATAGACAAGAAAAGGGCCGCCCCTCGGTAGAGACAGCCCCTTGGATGAAAGTATTTCTGTGTGGGGAAAATAATATTATAAATCAGGCAGTTAGTTCTAGTGGTGTCTGGCGACCCGGTAGATCGATCAACGTGGGGACATCTTGATTTAATCTCAACAGCTTATCTGGTGTGACACCCAATAGCTTAGCTTGAACTGCTGTCATGTTGGCGTGGGCATATCTGAACAGCATGGCTGGTGCCCGGTGCCCGCTGATGCTGGCGACCTCAGGGATAGACAGGCCAAGTTCAAACAGGCGGCTAATCCCCTCATGGCGGAGATCATGGAAGTGAAGGTCTTCGATTGGTGGTGTTGCGCGCTTACAGATACGGGTCCAATTCGATTTGAGTGCTTCGACATCGACAGGAAATACCTTTGTCGTCGGGGTGATGTGGCGTGGGCCGATGATGCCCCTCAGGGATTGAGTGCCCGCAGATCGTCCAGCTTTGACGGTTTCGACACATACAGGCGAGGCGATGGCTTCGCGAAGGATTTGCACCGCCCTTGCCGTCAGAGGGATCAACCGGGAACCGGTCTTCGCTACGGGGATGAGCAACGTCTGGCGTTCGAAGTCGATGTGCTTGCATTGGATGGCAAGGATTTCTGCCTGTCGCATGGCCGTCTCTAGGGCGAAGACGATGATGATAGGAACAAACGGATTCGGACTACCATCCAAGAGCGTCAGCTTCCCGGCTTGCGTCAACAATCGGTCTTCCTCTCCGGGGCGCAACCTACGCTGGCGCTTGTCGTCCTGGACCTTCAGATAAAGCCCTGCCAGCGGGTTTGATATCTCAATGTGCCATTCACGCTTGGCGACCTCGAACATGTGATACAGGGGCGCAAGCTGGCGCTTGAGTGACCTCGCAAGGATCGGACGACCTGTCCTCTTCGAGACCTCGTTAAGGCGTTGGTCACGGTATTGTGCGAAGTCCTTCGGGTGGAGATCGAACAAGGATTTCTTCGCGATGGGATACCGGAGGAAGCGGTTTAGCTCGACCGTCTCGATCCGGCATGATCGTTTTTTGGGCAAGACTTCGTCCCGGTATCGTTCGACCAGATCGGCCAATGTGATGCCTTTGAGAGTACGTCGGTCGGGGCCTAACTCTTCACGGTCCATTTGGCGCTCAATCTCCCGCGCCCATCTCTCCGCGTCCTGTCGGGTGAGGAACGACTTGGACCGCCCTTGCTGTCCCTTGCGGCGGCACTGGACGTTGAACTTGCCTGACTTGAGCTTGCGAATAGTCGCCATTTCTGAGGTCTCCTGTGAACCAAGGGTGAATGGAAGACCCGAGTTCGGGGAAGCGACATGAAATCAGGTACTTCCGCGTTAACCCATATCATCCGTCATGACGACGGCACCTCGACCGGTGTCTGGGGCATCTATACGCTGCAAAGCGCGTTCCAGCCGATCTTCGCCTTCAAGGAGGGCAAGCTTTCAGTCGCCGCCTTCGAAGGGCTGATCCGGCCGTTCCGCGACGGCGAGCCGCAGTCGCCGGCGGCGTTCTTCGGCACCTGCCCGGCGGCCGACCGGCTGCATATCGAGTCGCTGACGCGCACGCTGCATCTTCTGAACGCCGGCGCCTGCCTGCCGCAGGAGGCGTCGATCTTCATCAATTTCGACCCGTCGGTCTTCACCGATCGCGGCATTGCCGACAAGGCATTGCGCGATATGCGGCTGGTGCTGCACGAGGCCGGTATCGATCCGCGCCGCATCGTCTGCGAGGTTACCGAGCAGAAGTCGGCCTCGCAGGAAGCGCTCTACGATTTTGTCGAGGCGCTGAGGGCCAATGGCTTCCGCATCGCGGTGGACGACTATGGCGCCGATGAATCCGACATCCACCGGATCCAGGAACTGAAGCCCGACATCGTCAAGTTTGATGCCCTATGGATCACGCATCTGATGGAGTCCGGCGCCGGCTTCGCGTTGCTGACGGCGATGGTTCGGGGCTTCGAAACCCAGGGCATCCACACCGTCTTCGAAGGTCTCGAGGAAGGCTGGCAACTGGAGCTTGCCGAGAAAGCCGGCGCTTCCATGGTGCAAGGCTATGTGCTTGCCCGGCCCGAACTTGCTCCCACCAGCTTTCGCGTCTTCGCGCAGCCTCCGGCTGAACAGAGCACGGTGTCGGCTGCCGCAAGCCCTGCGGCTCCGGCGAAGCGGTCGCGGCCGGCAAGGGTATTCGGGCGCAAGGTCGCGCCATGAACGAAAGCCAGGAGAGGCGGCGCAACGTCGCCAAGGCGATCTTCGCCGACGAGATCGGCCTTCAGTTCGGCATTTACGGCGATTTCCGGCTGTGGAGCGCCTATCAGCCGATCTTCGCGCCGGAGGACAGGATGCTCAGGGCGGTCGCCGTCGAGGGGCTGATCGAGCCGCGCCGCATCGCCGAGCCGGTGGCTCCGTCGATCTTCTTCGGCGGCGTTCCCGCATCCGACCGGCTGTTCGTCGAAACGATGTGCCGGATGCTGCATCTCGGCAATTACCGCAACATCGGCCTCGAGGGACTCACGCTGTTCTTCAACTACAATCCGATGATCAACGATCATCTCGGGCGGGCGCTGGCCGAAATCCGGCTGATGACCAGGCATCTCGGCGATTTCGAGCTGGAGCCGGCCCTGCTGGTTTGCGAGATCACCGAACAGGCGGCGGACGATCACGTTCTTGCCAGCCTGGTGCGTGAAATGCGGCGCGACGGCATCCGTATCGCCATTGACGATTTCGGCACCGGGCATTCCACCGAGGCGCGCATCAAGCTGCTTGCGCCCGACATCGTCAAGATCGACGGCGCCTGGTTCGGCGCGCTCTGCCGCCACGCCGCCGCCGAGCGCTTCTTCCGGCCCTTGGTGGGCATGTTGCAGGAGCGGGGCGCAAAAGTGCTGGTCGAGGGCATCGAGAATGCCCAGCACCTGCGCGTCGCGCTCGAGGGCGGCGCCGACCTGCTGCAGGGTTTCCATCTCGCCCGCCCGGCGCTCGCAGGTACGATCTTCAAGGAAGAGCCGCTTTCCGTCGATGCCCTGCTCGACGCCGGCAACAAGGTTGTGCCCCTGCATCAGCAACGCTGATGCCAAGAAAACCCACCAGCAACGCTGATGCCAAAGAAAACCTATCAGCGTCGCTGATGGTTTTTCGCAAAAACAAATCACTGGATGCGACCTGGCCGCGCGCGTTAGAGCGTTCCAGGAGATTCGAGAGGGCACGAGGCATGATCCTTTACGACATGGCCGACAGCGGCAATTGCTACAAGCCGCGGCTGTTGATGGCAAAGCTCGGCATCCCCTTTACCCGGGTCGAGGTGAGCTCGCATACCGGCGAGACGCGCAAGCCCGACTACGTTGCCAAGAATCCGAACGCGATGGTGCCGATGCTGGAACTCGACGACGGCAGGCGCATCGCCGAGAGCAACGCCATCCTGCTTTATCTCGCCGAGGGAACGCGCTTCCTGCCGGCGGACAAATACGAACGCGCGCTGGCTTACCAATGGCTGTTCTTCGAACAATACAGCCATGAGCCCTATATCGCGGTGCGCAAGGCGCTTTTGACCTTTCCGGAACGGGCGAAGGACGCCACGCCGGAGCGGCTGGCGCTAACGCTGGAGCGCGGCAACAAGGCGCTGGGCGTCATGAACCAGCATCTTGAGCAGAACGCATTCTTCGCCGGCAATGCCTATAGCGTCGCCGATATCGCGCTCTACGCCTATACCCACACCGCCGAGAAGGGCGGGTTCCAGATCGAGGCCTATCCGGCCGTCGCCGCCTGGCTGAAACGGGTCGAGGCGGACAAGGGGCATGTGCCGATCGAGTGGCTGCCCCACTGAAGCCGGCGATTGGCGAAAGCGTGAGTGACAGCGTCCTTCTCCCCGTTCACGGGGAGAAGATGGCGGCAGCCAGATGAGGGGCGGCGCCATCTTTTCTAAGCTGGTCAAAATGGGCAGTTCTGAAATGTCGGCGCTGCCCCTCATCGCCCTGCCGGGCACTTCTCCCCGTGAACGGGGAGAAGTGCCCGGCAGGGCGA
>NZ_RZSA01000710.1:0-3622 GCF_003998075.1 Mesorhizobium sp. M2A.F.Ca.ET.037.01.1.1
CTTCCGCTGCGTGCCGCAAGTGTGGGGCGGGCTCCTCCATGCCTATGAGCAGGCGAAACTGGCGACGGAGATCGAGCTTGGCCATTCAGGCGACAATCCGGTCATCCTGCCTGAGGCCGAGCGCGTCGTCTCCAACGGCAATTTCGACCTGACCGCCTTCACGCTGACCTGGGAAAATCTGGGCCAGGCGCTGGCGCATTGCGCGGTCGGCACCGCCAACCGCTCGATGAAGCTGATGTCGCCGACGGTCGCGGAACTGCCGCGCTTCCTGTCGGCGAAAGGCGGCAGCCGCCAGGGCTTTGCGGAACTGCAGAAGCCGGTCGCCGCGCTCGAAGCCGAGATCCGGCACCTCGCCAATCCGATGTCGCTCAGCCCCCTGGCCATTTCGGACGGCGTCGAGGACCAGTCGTCGATGGCGCCGCGCGTCGTGGCCAAGACGGCAGGCATCATCGAGCGCCTGCGCTATCTGGTGGCGATGGAGCTGATCTTCGCGGCCACCGGCGTGCAGTTGCGCGGCGTGCTGGACTCGATGGGCGAAGGACCGCGGCGCAGCTACGAAGCCGTGCGGGCGCTGGTCGCCCCGCTCGACGACGACCGCGAGATGAGCGCCGACATGGCGCGCGTCGCGCGCATGGTGGCGGGGCCGCGGCTGTAGAGCGAGCCTCCAGGCCACCGCTGCAAGCCTCAGTGGTAGTAGATACCGCCGTCGACGTTCAGCGCCTGACCGGTGACGAAGGCCGACAGGTCCGAGGCGAAGAACAGCACCGGACCGATGATATCCTCGGGCGCGCCGAGGCGCTTCAGCGCCGCGACGTCCTCCCAATGGCGGATCGCGGCTTCGCTTCCCAGATTGTTCTTGCCCATCTCGGTCAGGATGATGCCGGGGCAGATTGCGTTGACCGTGACGCCGTCCATGCCGACCTCCTGCGCCAGCACGCGGGTGAGCGTGATCACCACCGCCTTGGTCGCCGCATAGTGGCCTTGCGTCGGCACGCCCTGCCGGCCGGCGATCGAAGCGATGTTGATCACCCTGCCCGACTTCCTGGCGCGCATATGCGGCAGCACCGCCTGGCACATCATCAGCACGCCCTTGGCGTTGACGTCGAAATGCGCGTCCCAATTGGCCTCGTCGAGATCTTGCAGCAGGCTGGGCTTGAGGATGCCGGCGTTGTTGACCAGCACGTCGATGCTGCCTGCCTCTTCAAGCAGGGCCTGCGCGGTCGCCTCGATGTCCTTCTTCTTGCTGACGTCCATCTTATAGACATAGGCCTTGCGGCCCGCGGCCTCGATCTCGCCCCTGGTCACGTCGAGTTCCGCCGCCTGCGACGGCAGATCGGTGATGGCGACATCGAAGCCGGCTTCGGCAAGCCCCTTCGCGAGCGCCCTGCCGATGCCGCGGCTGGCGCCGGTGACGAGAGCCGTCTTGCCCTTGGCTTCAGGAAGAATGGTCATGCTGCTTCCACCTTTGATGTCTTGACCGGAAGCGAATTCATCGCCGCGACCGTGTCGTCGAATGAAACGAGTTTGCCGTCGGAACCGAGCCCCATCGCCACCTTGGCGGCGACCGCGCTGGCAAAACGCGCGGACTGCCTGAGGTCCCAACCTCTGACGACGCCGACGATGATGCCCGCCGTGAAGGAATCGCCGCAGCCCGTTGTGTCGAAGACCTCGGCCTCGAAGGCCGGCAGATGGAAATCTTCGCCATGTTCGGGCGAGACATGAACGCCGTCGGCGCCCAGCGTGATGATGCAGTTCTTCACGCCTCTCGCCTTGAAGAAGGCCGCGACGCGGGCCGGATCGCGGTCATACGCCATTTCGCCGGCTTCGTCGATGCTGGGCACGAAATAGTCGATGTAAGGAAGGCACGGCTCGACCAGCTTCCACGTCTCGGGCGTCGCCTGGATGAGATCGAAGGTGGTGACGCGTCCAAGCTCCTTGGCGCGCTTCAACAGCCTGACGGTCGGTTCGCCATCGAAGCGCTTCAGGAGCCCGGTGCCGCCGACATGGACGACGGTCGCATCGAGCGCGGCATCGAGATCGGCATCGGCGACCTCGAACAAGGTGGCAGTGCCCGGCACATGCAATGCCGGCCGCTCGCCGTTCGGCCGCACCGGCAGGATGGTGGACGAGGTCTGGACGCTGCCGTCGCGGCGAACGAGGCTCGTCTCCAGGCCGTATTTCTTCAGCTTGGCGAGAAACCAGTCGCCCATGTCGTCGGTGCCGAGCGTGGTGACGGCCCTGGTCTTCAGGCCCAGGATGGCGCAGTCCATGCCGGTCGCGCCGGCGGTGCCGGCGACCGTCATGCGGATCTCCTCGATATAGTCGGCGCGACCGCCTTCGGGGATACGCGAGACCGGCCGTCCGAGGATGTCGAGAACGTAGAAGCCGATCGAGCTGACGTCGAATTGGGGCATGGCTGACTTGACCTTTCGAATTCAATGGGCGGCGCGACGTAGGCCGAAGCTTGCGGCCAGCACCAGGAAGACGAGCACGCCGATGCCGACCTGCTGCCAGTAGAAATTCCAGCCGACCAAAAGCAGCCCGTTCTTGACGATGGCGAGCAGCAGCACGCCGAGCAGCGTGCCGATGACCGAAGGCTTGCGCTCGCGACTGAGCGTCGTGCCGATGAAGGTGGCGCCGATGGCGTCGAGCAGGAAGGCATTGCCGGAGAGCGGCACGTAGGACTTCACCGTCGCCGACAAGAGGATGCCGGTGACGCCGGCAAGCAGCGCGCACAGAACATGCACCATCGACAATTCGCGCGGCACGCGGATGCCGGAATACCAGGCCACGCCCGGCTGCGCGCCCATCGCCTGGACATAGCGGCCGAAGACCGAGCGATGCAGCAGGACATGAACGGCGAAGACAAGGACGATCAGCACGATGACCGGCGTCGGTACGCCGAACAGAGCGGTGCGGGCGATGGCGTTGAACTGGTCCGCTGCATAGCCGCTCGTGAGATAAATCGGCTGGCCGCCGCTGGTGGCGAGCTGCTGCGTGCTCTGGCCGATGAAGAGGACGCCGAGCGTCGCCAGGAACGGACTGATGTTAAGCCTGGTGATCAGGATCGCGTTGAGGATGCCGACGATCAAAGCGGCGCCGAGTCCGCCAGCGACGCCGACGATGCCGCTATAGCCGGCGGCCAGAAGCATGACGAAGATCATGCTTGCCATGTCGACCGAGACGCCAACCGAGAGATCGATGCCGCCCGACGAGATGACGATGGTGAGGCCGAGCGCCACGATCGCCAGCATGACGACATTGTTGACCAGCACGTTGAAGAGGTTGGCCGGCGTGAGAAAAGTCGGACTCGCCACCGAAAAGAAGATGACGATGGCCGCGAAGGCGATGAGCACACTGTATTTGGCGAGGAAGCCGCGCAGGCTCACCTTGGCGGTGGTTTCATTGGCCGAGATGCTCATCGCGAACCCTCCGAACCGCGGGCAAAGGATGTGATCGCCACCACCAGCAGGATCAGCGCGCCCTGCACGCCGTTGACCCAGTAGCTGGAGACGTTGAGCAGTTGGAAGCCGTTCGCGAGCAAGCCGATGAACAACACGCTGAGCAGCGTGCCCCCCATGGTCGGCACGAAGCGGCGCGAGAAGACGGTGCCGAGCAGCGC
>NZ_RZSA01000711.1:0-3619 GCF_003998075.1 Mesorhizobium sp. M2A.F.Ca.ET.037.01.1.1
CAAGGTGCGCGTCGCCATGAGCAACGCCTTCGCCATGGGCGGTACGAACGCAGTTCTGGCATTCAGGCAGGTGTAGAAGCCATGCAAGACGCCTCATTTGAGGTCACCTGTCGTATCTAGCTGCTTGAGGGGCGGGGCATTGTGATACAGGGAGAGCTGTGGGGTCCCTCCTTCTCGGCCTCGACGATGTGGAAGGAGCCTGTGCGGCGAAACGGGCTAGACGCCCCCAGGCCCAGAACTTGGGCGAAACCAACTCCCACCAAAGGACAGCCGGTTTAGTAGCCGAACAATGAAACCTCGCTCGACGAGCCGCCGTCTCTACTGTCTCCGGCCTCACGCGGTTGAAGCGAACAGCGCAGCAGCTACTGTTCCGCACAACTCGGATGGCAATTGGGACAAGTCCGCACATGTCGTCACGTACGCTGAACGCCGCAGGTACAGCCAAACTGGGGCGGGGCGTTTCTGCCGTTTTGATAGAATTCTATCAAACTGACAATTTTCCTTGCATAAATGCAAGGAGAGCTCGGTTGACTCCCCTCCTTTCTTGTCAAGGATGAGTTTGCAGGCTGCGGTGCGGCAGAAGCCGGACAGAACAGCGACCGGTCGAGTAAAGGCCTGCGCAAACCGCATATTGCGAGCGCCCGCGCGGAGGAAGACGCTCGTCCTGGTGAAAGGCAACGATGCTCAGGCGCCATTGCCATTTGCCGAGGGCGTCCGCGCGCCGAAAATTTCGAAGCAACAAAGGTGAGATCGAGAATGATGATGACGAAATACAACACAGCTCACCGTCCAGTGCAGTTCTACCGGCGGGTGGCGGAGTGGGATGGGCTGCCAAATGGAACGTAAAAAGATCAGCAAGGAGATGCTTGGCGATAGTCAGGCGCTGCGCAAGCTGCGTGAGCACCTTGTCAAGGTGGCCAAGGCGAAGACTACGGTCCTGTTGCGAGGTGAATCCGGAACCGGTAAGGAGCTGGTTGCCAAAGCCATTCACGAGCTCTCGCCTCGCGCCAAGCAGCCCTTCATCAAGGTCAATTGCGCGGCGCTCACCGAGACGCTTCTGGAATCTGACTTGTTCGGTCATGAGAAGGGTGCCTTCACCGACGCGAGCAGTTTGCGCAAGGGGCGCTTTGAGGCTGCCGACAAAGGCACATTGTTTCTGGACGAGATTGGCGAAATATCAGGTTCGTTCCAGGCTAAGCTGCTGCGTGTCCTGCAGGAGCAGGAGTTTGAGCGCGTCGGCAGCAACCACACCATTAAAGTTGATGTTCGCGTGATTGCCGCAACGAACAGGGACTTGGAAACGGCAGTTCAACGCAAGGAGTTCCGGCAAGACCTCTATTATCGCATCAACGTCGTCACTTTACGCGTGCCGGCATTGCGCGAAAGGCGAGGTGATATTCCGCTCTTGGCCGCTCAGTTTCTCAAGAATTTCAATACTGAGAATGATCACACGCTGACCTTCGCTCCCGAAGCGATTGAGGTGCTAATGAACTGCGAATTTCCAGGCAACATCCGAGAGCTCGAAAACTGCGTTCAACGGACGGCAGTTCTGGCGACGGGTCCATCAATCCTCAGAACTGACTTTGCCTGTTACGCGGATCAGTGCTTGGCCGCGGCGCTGTGGAAGAACGGACCGCCGACGTCAGAGAAGTCGACTACGATCCAGCCTTCCGCCGCCTGTGCCGCCCCGCCCGTCGGCGACGGGCAAGCGCCGATAGGCCCTGCCACGAGTCGTGGTAGGGTGCCCGATGCCGATACGGTCATTGCTGCCATGGAAAAGTGTGGCTGGGTGCAGGCAAAGGCGGCGCGCCTGCTCGGTTTGACCCCGCGCCAGATCGGCTACGTGCTGAGAAAACGCGGTATCGAGATCAAGCGTCTCTGAAACAACCCGCCGAGCAAGAGCTGGAGCAGGTCAAGCATTGGTGCTCTGGCGAGCCCATCGGCCAGGCTTACGAAGTGGGTGTGAACAGCGCTGCCAAGATTCCGGCCGTGTGCTTTCTACCACGTAGTCATACTGGGGCTCTGCGACTGACAAACTAAAAAGGAGTAATCCTATGGCTAGTAACTTCGCTCTACACCGCAAGGCAAATCAATTCGACGTGCCTGGATCCAGAAATAATCGATGTATTATTGGTGACACGCCAGCATGCGTAGAGGCGACGCGCAGATCTCCGCTGGCGGGACCTGGTCGATACATTAGCTGATGGCTTACCGCTCGATATCACGCAATCTGAGATGGGCATGAAAGTGAGTTCGACCGCTGGACAGTTGCCGACCTCGTCAGGTATTGGCCCCTGCGACCGGTTGATCTGCGATATCCAAATTCGCGGAAGTTGGTCGAGACGAAACTGTCGCCCCGGCTCGTGACCGACCGCGCGCCCGGCAAGACCGAGTTACAAAGTTGCCGAGGCAGTTTGATGTGCGTTCCTGCATCACTGTACGGGACACGACCTGACGGGAGACTATGATGCGTAGCCAAAAAGAAAAGATGCTCGCAGGCGAGTTTTACAATGCGGCGGATCCGGAGATCCAAGCTGACCTGTTGGCCACCGGGGCTTGGCTCAAGCGGTACAATGATACGCTGGGGCAGACCACGGGGCATTGGCATGAGCTTTTGTCCGAGCGGCTGGGAGAGGTTGGGCGCGGAACGGTCATCCGTCCGCCCTTTTTTTGCGACTACGGATTCAATATCCGCATTGGAGCCAATGCCTACATCAACTTCAACTGCGTTATTCTTGACGTGGTAGAGGTCAAAATCGGGCAAGGAACGGCAATTGGGCCTGCTGTGCAGATTTATACCGCCGATCATCCACATGATGCCGAGCAGCGGCAGGCCGGCCTGCAGGTCGGGCGTCCTGTTCACATTGGCAGCCGTGTCTGGATCGGCGGTGGAGCAATCATTCTGCCTGGCGTCACGATTGGTGATAATGCAGTGGTAGGCGCTGGCTGCGTGGTCACACGAGATGTTCCCGCCGGGGCAAAGGTAGTGGGAATTCCTGCTCGCGTGGCCGACCCACATAAACAGGCATAATCAACCTCGTTGACCCTGGAGGTGCATGCGAACTGTCGAAACTGTGCCGAATTTTTGTCGAAGCCATTGAGCGCTGCATATGTTGTCGCGACTCGGGCGCTTCAGTTCTTTTGCCACGGGGGTCACAAGATCATGTGCGTAATGCCGCCGCAACGTGCTCACGTCCCGCAGCAGCGGACCCTTTCACATCGCCCAACGAATTCAGAGCCTACGTTGTGCTGCCACTAGCATTACTACTCACGAATGTATTCCCAACTGAGTTTTCGCCCTTGGAGGCAAGCAGCGACTCACCAGCAATCGCCGGCCATTAATCCTGGCTAGCATCGACCCCGACGAGGCGAGCCGCGGCGTTGCGGATCGGCATGTCGATGACCGTGATTGCGCCTTCGGCAAGGAAACGACGTTCGTTTCTGGTCAGCGTAGCCGAATCGATCACCGCAAAATGTGGGCCAGTGGAGCGCTTCATCAGCTGTCTGGCATATGTGCGCAGCATCTGATCGTTGAAGCGGCAGCCCACGAAGAAAAAACCCCGGTTGACGCGCCGTTGCTTCACCGCGTCCGGGATCGGCGTCTGGATATCAATTTCGG
>NZ_RZSA01000712.1:0-3619 GCF_003998075.1 Mesorhizobium sp. M2A.F.Ca.ET.037.01.1.1
CCCAAGTCACGGCATGGATCCTCGGGTCTGCGCGCGTCGCTTCGCTCCTTGCTCCGCCCGTGGATGACGACCGCGATAGGCGTCTCGGCCAATCGCCAACGCATGCCAATGCACACATAGCCAACCGGTCAAAATTTCTGTGTTAAGGAACTAGGACAATTCGGTGAGCGTCGGTACGGAAACGCCCAGGGAGCGGCCGCCGTTTCACCGGGAAGGTTTCATCCGTGCGGCGTCGGTTGCGTGCGCGGGCGAGGGTGGCCAGCCACGTTCGAGCCGATATGGTCGAGGTCGCAACGTCTCGTCACCATCTCGACCGACCCGGTGTCGACGGTCACCCGCCCCAGCACCTGCACCGTCGTGCGTCCGAGATCCTCGTCGACATGGACGACGTCGCCCTCCAGCCTCAGCTTGTCGCCTGCCTTGGCGTTTGGCTCGACCATCGAATAGCGGTGGCCGTTGCCGTCGAGGCTCAGCGTCACGCGGTCGTTGGTGCGCTCGACCACGGTGGCGATCACCGCCACCCTGTCGCCTATTTCAACAATGGGCCGTGCCATTGCGGCCTCCTTTCTGCTCCGCGCGGTCGTTGGCCGGGAGCCAATTGGCTGACGATATGACGGATGCCGACAGCTGCTGAAATAACGGGAAAACAAGTGTTTGGTTGCCTCTGCGCCGCCTGCCCCCGCAGCCCGCCGATCACATGAAGCCGGGATTTCGCGGCAGATACTGCGTCCAGTCGCGATAGCCGGGCGATGCCATCAACAGCATCGGGAAGGTGATGCGCATGCCTTGATCGACCGCAAGGCTGAGCGCGCTCTCGCATGTGCCCGGCAGGAAGGCCGATACCTTTTCGGCCGAGCGATCTGCCGCCAGCCGCAATGCCGTTGCGAAGGCATCGCGAAGAAAACCGGGCCGCGTCACCGCCAGGGGCCCGATATGCCCGCCGGCGCTAAGGTAGCTGTAGCCGATCGCCTCACTGCCGGCGAGGAGCAAGACACCTGTCGTCGCGGCATCGGTGCGCAGATAGCGGTGGTGCTTCTCTCGCGAGACCCCCAGGGCACTGGCATCGATTGCGACGAGTTTTTCCATTGTCGCGGCGCTGCGGTCCATTTCGACGGCGCGCAATGGCGATTGAGGCAAAGCCTTGGTCACCCGTTCGCGCGCGGCGCTGAAAACGTAGATCGGCGTTTTGGGAAACAGGCCGTGCCGCATGTAGAGGCCCTGCGAGACACGGTTGAAGGTGAACGTGATGAGCGCCCTGTGGGCTGCGCCCGATTTGCGGGCGTGCTGCATGGTTCGCTCCAGCAGCGTATTGCCGATGCCGTGGCCTTGTCGGCCAGGATCGACGAAAAGCTGGGCGAGAAACCAGATGTCGCCGCAGACCCAACTCCAGGCGAAGCCCGCAATGTCCCCATGGTCTTCCGCCACCCACAGGCCGTCGGGGCGTCCTCGAGTGAGAACAACTGGAAATTGGGCGGGCTCGTCGCCGCCATCGGGCCGAAGCCGTGCCGAACGGTAAGCTCGTTGATGCTGGCGACCACCATTGCATCGGTCGCGGCCAGGTCATCGGCGCGAGCAGGTCTGTAAACGAGCGACATGGAACAACCCCAACCATAGAGCGCGAGCCGCAGTTGCACCGATCATATCAGCGATCCATGCCTGCCGTCTTGGCCACGATCGGCGCTATCGCAGCTCCACCGGAGGCCACATCGGCCCCCGGTGCTTACGCTGCCCGTCAGACCGCCCCCGCTAGGGCGACTGCGTCGGCGCCAGCGGGGAAGCGCAGTGTGCCGGTAGTGTCGTTGACGGCCCGCCAAACGCCCTCGGCGACATCGATTTCCCTGGTGGTCAGCGCCCCGGCCATCGCCGGATCGGCGAGATTGCCGAAGACTGCCCTGGCAAAGTCGGCATAGGCCTCGGGGATAAGGTCCTGGACATTCACGCCGGTATTGGCGGTGAACCTCGTCGTCGGCCCGTAACCCGGTTCGACCAGCTTGGCCAGGACGTTGAAGGGCGCGAGCTCCAACGCCAGCGAGCCGGTGAAACCTTCGATCGCCTGCTTGCTCGCTGTATAGGCCGCCGCCAGCGGGAAGGGCGCCAGCGTGGCACTCGACGTCACATTGACGATGACGCCGGAACGGCGCTCGCGCATCCGCTGGATCACCGCCTGGGTCATCGCCATGACGCCGAACGTGTTGGTCTCGAAGACCTTGCGGATATGCGCCATCGGCGTCGCCTCGAAAGCTCCGGCGACGCCGATGCCGGCATTGTTGACCAATGCGTCGATCGGCCCGGCCGCTTCGACCGCCGCCGCGATGCTTTTGTCGTCCGTCACGTCGAGCGGCAGGATGCGCAGCGCCGGCGAAGGCGGCAGCACATCCTCGCGCGGGTTTCGCATCGTCGCGACGACGTTCCAGCCATTCGAGAGGAAATGGCGCGCCGTCTCCAGGCCATAGCCCGAGGAAGCGCCGGTGATCAGGATGGTTTTCATGGGTCCTCGCTGTTCGGTTTGTACGGCGGCAAGTTACCGGCAGCAGTCAGGACTATCTATGATTGACGATCCTGATTTTGTTTGCAAGAGTCCTGAAATGGTCGATCCTCTCTCTGAAGTCATAGCCTTGCTCAGGCCGCGCGCCGTGTTCACCAAGGGCATCAGCGGCGCCGGGCGCTGGGGTGTCCGCTACGCGGATTTCGGCCATCCGAGCTTCGCCGTCGTCATCGAGGGAGCCTGCCTGTTGGCGGTTGATGGCCAGCCGCCCTTGACGCTCGAAGCCGGCGATTTCGTCCTGCTGCCGAAAACGCCCGGCTTCACCATGACCGGCTTCGAGCCGGTCGTTCCGACGCTGATAGATCCCAACCTTGCCATGGCCGCCACGGAGGAGGTCCGGCACGGCCAGCAGGACGGCCCGCCGGACCTGCGCATGCTTGGCGGCTACTTCCTTTTCGACGGCGAGGATTCCGGCCTGCTGGTCTCATTGCTGCCCGCTCAGGTCCATGTCCGTGGCGTCGAGCGGCTGTCGGTCCTAGTGAAGCTGCTGGTCGAGGAGGCGGCGGGCCGGCATTCGGGGCGCGACCTGGTGCTGACCCGGCTGATCGAGATCCTGCTGGTCGAATCCCTTCGGCAGGCGCAGACGTCCGACGCGCCGGCCGGCCTGCTGCGCGGCCTGGGCGACGCGCGGCTGGCGGAGGCGATCCGCCGGATGCATGCCGATCCGGCGCGGCCCTGGACGATCGCCGAGCTGGCGAAGGAGGCCGCGCTTTCGCGCTCCGCCTTCTTCGACCGTTTCGTTCGCGGCGTCGGCGTGCCGCCGATGGAATATCTCTTGGCCTGGCGCATGGCGCTGGCGAAAGACCTGCTGCGCCGGCGGGAGGCCGATATCGCCGAGGTTGCCGAGCGTGTCGGTTATGGCTCGGCCAGCACCTTCAGCACCGCCTTCAGCCGCCATGTCGGCCAGCCACCCGGGCGCTACGCCAGGGCGACCGCGCACTAGCGGCGCCTTCGCCGCGCGGAACCAGGCGGGTCGCCAGATGTTCCTGTTGATCGCAACGACAACAGGAATGGCACATGGTTGCGCCACGCGCGGTCTGGAAGGGTTTTCTCAAGGTTGGGTCGGTCTCGTGT
>NZ_RZSA01000713.1:0-3616 GCF_003998075.1 Mesorhizobium sp. M2A.F.Ca.ET.037.01.1.1
AACTCGTACTGGCCGGCCTTGGCGGCATTGCCATAGGTCGCGGCGCCGAACCATCCGAGGTCGCCGAAGCCATCGCTTTCCTGGCCTCGGATCGCGCCTCGTCGATCCATGGTTCGGAGCTCGTCGTCGACGGCGGCACTGTCCCGACTGTCTGATCAAAGGGACTCGTCCACGCTTGGCCGAGCTGGCCTAGCATGGACCGACGCGTGCCATGGCCCGATTGTCCCGACGTCCGCTCTCCGAGCGCGCCGTGGCATAGATATCCAGAAACTGGTCCGGCTTCGCGAGATTCTCTTCGAAGGAGGTACAGGTGTAGGCGGGCTCATCGTCGGCAACGTCACAGGCCAGCATAGTAAAACCGTCGGATTTCTTCGCCGCGGCGCGGCGGCTGGTTCCGAACACTCGAAAGCCCGCATTCCGCAAGGCTTTGGCTGTGGCGAGACCGATGCCGGAGGATGCGCCGATAGACGAAGGGGCGGAGGGAAGCGCACACCCGCGCTGTCCGGTTCGACGGCCATGCTCATCTCCAATCTGTGCTCTCAAACCAGCATCGACTGCTGGCGAAGATTCCCGCCGTCGCGCCTTCCCATATTTCCGGAGTCAGGCCGTGCAGAAGCCGGGGACGGCGACCTTCTGGAACAGGTGCGGGCTGGCCACGACGGATGAAGGATATGCTGGAAGTTTCGCGAGGAACTCGGGATCAGTGAAGGCGGCGCGGACCGCCTCGGTGGATTCCCACACCACATAGTTCAGGTAAGTCGGGCTCTCGCCGATCGCTCGATGTAGTTGCATGGAAATGAAGCCCGGTTGCTTCGTTATGATCTCGGCAGCCGCCTTGAAAGCGTCCAGGAAGCCCGCTTCGTCGGCGGGATCGACGACCGCGAAGAGGTTGATAAGCACGAGAGGCGCGGCCGCGATACCGAGTTGGCGGTCAAACGGAAATTTCTCGTCGAGAGGTTTGAATGGTTTTGCGGCAGTCATGGCGGCGCTCCTGTTGAACTGGGGTGATCGATGCTGCTTGCTCTCAAACCAGCATCGACTGCTGGGCGGAGATACCCGCCGTCGCGCCTTGCCATATTGCGGTGGTGACGGAGGGGATGCCGGGGTTGGCAAGGTCGCCGGCGGCATAGATGCCAGGCATGCTGGTCTCGCGGCGCTCGTCGACCTTGAGGGCGATGCCGGTGGGCGTATTGACCGTGACGAGGCCCAGGGATTCATGAAGGCTTGCGGACGGCTTGTTGCGCGGTTGCGCGAACAGAATGTCGACCGCAACATCGGGGCCGGTATCGAGCTTGATGGTGGCACCATGGCTCCCGTGACGTGCGATTTCGGTGATCCGGCCATCAACGAGAGGTACCTTTCGGCCCGCCAGATCGGCCCGTATCTCGGGGGTGATGTCGAGACCATTGCCGAAGACAGTCAACCTGTCGGTCCAATCGTGAAACAGCCTGACCTGATTCATCGACTGCGGGCCAGACCAGACGAGGCCCCAATGCTGGTCAGCAACTTCGAAGCCGTCGCAATAGGGGCATGGGATAACGGATGTGCCCCAGTTCTCGGCAAAGCCCGGGACATCAGGCATTTGGTCAACAACGCCATAGCTCAGGATCAGGCGGCGTGCGCTAAGGGTTTCACCATCGCCAGTGAGGACGGAGAAATTGTCGATGGTACCGGAGATGCTGTCGGCGCGGGCATTGACCATCCTGATAGCAGGGTAGCGCGCGAGTTGCTGCCGCGCCGCGGCCAGGATGTCGGACGGTGGCTTGTCATCATGGCCGAGCACACCGTGCGAGCGGCCGGCGAAGCGATTGCGCTGAAGGCCGGTATCGAGAACGATGATTTTGCGGCGGGCACGGCCAAGCTGCAGGGCGGCGGCGAGTCCGGCAAAGCTGCCGCCGATAATGATGACGTCATCCATTGTGGACGGGCTCCGTGTTGTTGATGGTGGGGCTCGACTGGGTCCGGTTGAAGCCTATCCCTTGGCTTGCACATTTTAGAACTGTGCGGTATCGTAATTCGATAATTAGGATACTGTCAAGGACTGAAATTGTGGTAACCGAGAAAAACACCCAGGCCCGGCGCGGCCGGCCCGCCAACGAGGCGCTTGGACAAACGATCGTCGACACGGCGGGCGAACTTTTTGCGGAACTGGGTTTTCAAGCGACGACATTGGACAAGGTCGCCCAGCGGGCGAAGATATCCAAGCTCAGCATCTATCGGCACTTCGAGAACAAAGAGGCGCTGTTTGGCGCGGCGTTTGCGGCCCGCTGCCAGCAGTTAATACCACAGGCACTTTTTGAAGGCGTCGAGGGTCCGGCCGAAGATCAGCTCATGGCGGTGGGGTCATCACTGCTTCGCACGCTGTTGCGCCAGGATGTCCGCAATGTCGAAGCCATGGTCATGGCCGACATGACGAGTCAAAAGTCGTTGAGCAAGCTCCATTACGAAGCTGGATCCGCCCATATCATCGCCCAAATCGAGGCCCTGTTGCGTCAGTTGCACGCGAAGGCGGTTCTGAATGTGCCCGATCCTCTCCAGTCCGCCCGCTTGTTTGCCGCGCTTTTCAAAGGCTCCGATATTCTGATTATCGCACGCTTCGATGAGGCCAGAGCAGAGGACGACAACGAAATCGAATCCTATTGCCGGTCGGCCGTCGCCATGTTTATCGCCGCGCACGGTGGCAACGACCACGCGGGAGGATATTCGCCTGCCTCCAGGTTAAAAAGGCAAAAATTGAATCGTGCGTGACCGAGTAGGCCAGCAGGTCAAGGCAGGCTAGCAGATCAGGAAAACTGAGGAGTCGGCGCACGTTCCTATCTCTATCGCGCTCGCAACCAGGTGGAGCGGTTCTTCAACAGGATCAAACAATGTTGTCGGGTGGCGAGCACGCTACGACAGCCTCGCTGCCAATTACCTAGCCTTCGTTGAACTCGCGTCAATCAGGCTGTGTTTTGCGCCTGAGTGAGTCCACGCCTCAGTTCTTGAACTTCTCGCCCGGATAGGCGCCCCACACCTGCGACTGGGCCATCCAGCCGGTGTGGCCGTCAAAGGTCATCTCGCACCATTGGCCGTCGCATTTCTTGATCGAGCCGATCACGCCCGGCTCGATGATGGCGATGACACCGGCGTCCTTGTCGGGCTCGTCGAGCAGGTTGACCTGCCCGCCCTTGCCGCG
The DNA here is from genome assembly GCF_003998075.1 of Mesorhizobium sp. M2A.F.Ca.ET.037.01.1.1. Lineage (NCBI taxonomy): Bacteria > Pseudomonadati > Pseudomonadota > Alphaproteobacteria > Hyphomicrobiales > Phyllobacteriaceae > Mesorhizobium > Mesorhizobium sp. M2A.F.Ca.ET.037.01.1.1. Next base: position 3,176 of record NZ_RZSA01000713.1, read on the forward strand.
CTGCCAGGGCGCGACGATGGCGGTGCGCCGGCCGGAAAGCAGCGACTGGTTGATCCAGCCCTCCGATCCATCGGCATCGCGCACCCGCCGCCAGGTGTCGAATTCCTGAATGACTTCCATTGGCAGTCCGGCCTTCAGATACATCCAGTTGACGGAATAATTGGCGCCGGGGCCGACGCGCGAATTGACGCGGGCCGGTTTCAGGCTGACGAAGCGCGGCAGCGGCAGGCCGCTCGGACCAAGCGTTATGGTTTGCGCCGGCGCGGCCGCGCTTTGCGCGAATGCCTGCGGCGCGCAAAGGAGGGCGCCAAGGATGGCTGCGCTGAAGGCCAGGCGAAGCGACGCGAAACCAGACACTTTCGTTCCTTTCGGCGCCGGTCCGTCGGATGAGCGCCCCTTTTTCTTTGTCTTCGGCGGCACCGCTTGTTACAGGAGTGGGCT
>NZ_RZSA01000714.1:0-3614 GCF_003998075.1 Mesorhizobium sp. M2A.F.Ca.ET.037.01.1.1
GCGCGAAGGCCGCGATGAGAAGCGCTTTCTTCATGGGATCCTCCTGGTGGTCAGTAGCCCCCGATGATCGGCAGGATCTCGCCGGTGATGTAGCTGGAGCATTGCGGCGAGGCCAGGAACACATAGGCCGGCGCGATCTCCTCCGGCTGAGCGGGCCGCTTCATCGGCGTCTTGGCGCCGAACTGCGAAACATCCTCCGCCTGCTTTTCCGACGGGTTGAGCGGCGTCCAGACCGGACCGGGCGCGACCGCGTTGACCCGTATGCCCTTGGCGATCAGGTTGCCGGAGAGCGCGCGCGTGAAGGCGTGGATACCGCCCTTGGTCATCGAGTAATCGACCAATTCCTTCGAGCCTTCGATACCGGTGACGGAACCGGTGTTGATGATCGCCGAGCCCGGTTTCATCTGCGGCACGGCCTCCTGCGCCATGTGGAAATAACCGTAGAGATTGGTCTTCAGCGTGGTGTCGAAATGCTTTTCGGTGAGATCGGCGAAGTCGGCCGAATGAACCTGGAAGGCCGCGTTGTTGACGAGCACGTCGAGCTTGCCGAAGGCCTTGACCGTCTCGGCCACCGCCTTGCGGCAGAAGGCGCGTTTGGCGACGTCGCCGCGCAGGGTGATGCAACGCCTGCCCTCGGCCTCGACCGCCTGCTTCGTCGCCTTGGCATCGCGGTCCTCGCTGAGATAGACGATGGCGACATCGGCGCCTTCGCGCGCGAACAGCACGGCCACCGCGCGGCCGATGCCGGAGTCGCCGCCAGTGATGAGCGCGACCTTGTCCTTGAGCTTGCCGGATCCTTGCCAGAACGGCGCCTCATAGAGCGGCGCCGGCTCGATCGCCCATTCCTCGCCGGGCTTGGGATGATGCTGCTTCGGGAAAGGCGGCACGGGGTAGCGGCGCGCGCCGGCCTGCATGGCGCCCGAGGCTTTCGGCTTCGGCTTGCTGCGATCGGTGGCATCGACCTGACGCTGGATGCTGCGCTGCCTGCGCGCGGCCTTGGCGGTGTCAGGTTTCTCCCCGGTGACTGATTTCTCCCTGGCGACTGATTTCTCCCCGGTGATTGGTTTTTGGGCTGCGTCTGATTTCGTTCGGCTGCTGGTCGGCATGATGGTCTCCTTTCAGGGGACAACGCATGTCGTCGCAAAAGGTTGGCCGCGGTTCGTCTCCCCCGCCGGGATGCCGCGGATACATCAAAGTTAAATGCGGCTGGCCGGTCCGGGGTGATAACCCTTCGTCAATGGGGGGACTCTCGAGGAGGAGTCCCATGGACGTTCGAACCTTCATCGGCAGCCTGTCGGCCGCTTTGCGGCGCCGGCGCGGCGCCATGCCGCTACCACCCGCGAGGGTGATCCGCGCTTCGCTCGCCGATGTGCCGCTGAGGCCGCGCCCGCGGCCGCCGCACCGGCCGGCGCCGCCGATCCGGCCCGCCAGCAACATGTAACCTCGAGCTTGTCGCGCCGACTTGCCGGCCGGATGCAACCGACCGGCGACATCCTCGTTTAGGCCCATCCCCAATCTTGTGGTGCACCATGAAATCCTTGCCTATAAACAGCCCTCTTCTCATCCTCGCTGCCGCAGTGGTCGCTCTGGCGCCCATTGCCGGCCTTGCCTTGCGCACGCGCGAATGGCTCGGATGGTGAGGACCCGATGAGCCGTTTCCTCCCCCTCACCATCCGCTTCGTCAGCGGCGGCACGATGGTGGTCACCACGGTGGCCGAGGCCAAGAAGGCGCTCGCCGGGACCTGGAAGAACAAGGAAGCGCCGGACTATCTCAAGGCGGCGCGGCTGGTGGACGATGCGATCGCGGGCACCTGCCGGCCGGCCGTCGCCTTTGCCGCCTTCAAGAAGGCCGCCGCGCAGCAGGGGCTGCTGAAGGAGGCCGCGCCGAGCGCCGCGCTCACCATGCTGGACGAGTTGTGGTCGCGCTCCAAGGTCCCGCCAAGCTAAAGCATGTCTCTCGAAAGTGGGAACCGGTTTCGGGATAAAGACATGCGTAAAATCAAAAACCTAAAGCGCATGGAGCGAATCTGAAAGATCGCGACGCGCTTTAGAAGGCCGCTCCATCCCGGCCGCCCCTATCTCGGCTCGCGCGACATGCTGAGATAGGTCGGATCGAATTCGGCGATCGTGACCAGCCGCTCCCAGTCGAGGATCGTGATCATATGGTTGGTCCAGCTGATGACGTTCATGCGTCGCAGGGTTCCGATCACCCTGTTCATATGGACGACGGACAAGCCCAGCACGTCGGCGAGCTGGGCCTGCGACAGCGGCAGGTGGAAGCTCATGTCACGCGTCTTCTTCACCACCTGCAGCCTGACGAACAGCTCGCATATGAGATGCGCGAGATGGGACAGCTTGGAGCGGCGCCCCATGGCCACGATCCATTCGCGATGGATGGCGCCATCGACAAGCGTGTCCAGCCAGAGCAATCGGGTGAGATGCGGCGCCTGCTCGGTGATCGTCTTGAGCTTGCTGTGCTCGGCCGCCGCCACATGACAGGGCGACAGCGCGACGATGCCGTGATCCATCGTCTTGAGCAGGAAGGCATGCAGGTCGACGAAATCGCCCGCGACCTGCAGCGAGGTGAACTGGCGGCCGCCGTCCTCCAGAACCTTGTAGCGGGCAGCCAGCCCGTCGATGATCAGGGTGCTGTAGGTCGGCCTGCTTCCTTCGACAACGATATCCTCTCCCGCGCCGAAATATTTCTCGATCGACAAGGTCGATGTGAGCAACGCTTTCTCTTCGTCCGAGAGAGCGTCATGCTGGCCGAGATTGAGATAGAGTGATTCCAGCATCCGGCTGCCTCCGTTCGCCACCCCTAACGCCGCAGGCCGACGCTGGTTGCGAGCGGTGCCGCGCCGAAAGCCGGCGCATAGCCAATTCTCCCTCTGGATCAGACGTTTGGAACCATGATCGCGCCCGCGAATTGACCGTCGGATTGGGACCGACGTACCGATGCAACGCTTCTATTTCGACCTTTACAACACCGAGCACAGCCAGGAAGATACGGAGGGACAGCTCTTCGCCAGCCGCGAGCGCGCCGGCATGGAGGCGCTGCGCATCCTGCATGACGTCGCCCGCGACGAGATGCCGGGCGGCAGGCATTTGACCATCACGGTTAAGGTGCTCGACGAAAAGCGTGACCAGATCTTCGAAGCGTCGCTGACGCTGGATTCGGCCTGGACGTGAGATCGGCCGGTCCAGATACCGGAGGCAAGCATGTTCGACGATTTCGACAGCCGTGAGATCGACACGGGTGAAGCCAGGATCTTCGCTCGCCGCGCCGGCACCGGCCCCGGCCTGCTTCTGCTGCACGGCTTTCCGCAGACGCATGCGATGTGGCGCGAGGTCGCCCCAATCCTGGCGCGGGATTTCACGGTCGTCTGCGCCGATTTGCGCGGCTATGGGCAAAGCTCCTGCCCGCCATCGGCCGCCGATCATGCGCCCTATGCCAAGCGCGCCATGGCCGCCGACATGGTCGCGCTGATGGAGAAATTGGGTTTCCGGCGCTTCATGGTTGCCGGTCACGATCGCGGCGGGCGTGTCGCCTACCGGCTGGCGCTCGATCATCCGGATCGCGTCGAAAAGCTCGCTGTGCTCGACATCATTCCCAC
>NZ_RZSA01000715.1:0-3611 GCF_003998075.1 Mesorhizobium sp. M2A.F.Ca.ET.037.01.1.1
CGACATGCTTCTGCAGCGAGTGGATCAGGTCTTCCTTGAGGTCGTCAGGCGACAGCGTCTCGTCGGCGATCTCGCGCAGCGCGATGACTGGGTTCTTGTCATTGTCGCGCGGAACGGTGATCTGCGCGCCCTGGCTGATCTGGCGGGCGCGATGGCCGGCGAGCAGCACGAGTTCAAAACGGTTGTCGACCTTGTCGATGCAATCTTCAACGGTTACGCGGGCCATGGACTGCCCCTTTCATGCGATGGATTTGATGGAAAGCTGGCGCGCTCCATAACGCGGGCGCGGCCGAAATACAAGCTTTTTGGCGGCGGCGCCAGCTTATGGGCCGTTGCCCGGCTCATCATCGCGCCACGCCATGATGCGGCTCACATAGTCGCGATCACAATTGCTTGCAATGTGGGCCGTGCCCTTGGATATCCATAAATTGCGCGTTATCTCGGATATGACGGGTAGCAAGCGCATTTGTGGACCTGCCCGTCGACGCTTTTAAGACGACAGAAATTTTTGAAAGGGATGTTTTTCAATGTTCGATCCCCGTGAAAAGATCGCTCTTTTCATCGACGGCGCCAATCTCTACGCCACGTCCCGCGCGCTGGGCTTCGACATCGACTACCGCAAGCTCCTGTCGAGTTTCCAGAAGCGCGGGTATCTCTTACGCGCTTATTATTACACCGCGCTGGTCGAGGACCAGGAATATTCCTCGATCCGGCCGCTGATCGACTGGCTTGATTATAACGGTTTCAAGGTGGTGACCAAGCCCGCCAAGGAATTCACCGACTCGACCGGCCGCCGCAAGATCAAGGGCAACATGGACATCGAGCTGACCGTCGATGCGCTGGAGCTTGCCGACGTCGTCGACCACTATGTCATCTTCTCCGGCGACGGCGACTTCCGCACGCTGGTCGAGGCGCTGCAGCGGCGCGGACGCAAGGTGTCGATCATTTCGACCATGGCCTCGCAGCCGCCGATGATTTCCGACGATCTGCGCCGCCAGGCCGACCACTTCATCGACCTGATGACGCTGAAGAGCGACGTCGGCCGCGATCCGTCCGAGCGGCCGGTGCGCCGGCCGGAACCCGCCGAAGTCGACGAGGACGATTATTGACGGGCGGCGGCCTTGACCGCCACAACCTCCCCCGAACCCAGCCGCGACTGCCCGCTTTGCCCGCGGCTGCATGATTTCATCGCCGCCTGGCGCGAGCGCGAGCCGGGCTGGTTCAACGCGCCGGTGCCGACCTTCCTGCCGCCCGAGGGTGAAGCCTCGGTCCGCCTGCTGATCGTCGGGCTTGCGCCCGGTCTGCGCGGCGCCAACCGGACGGGGCGCCCCTTCACCGGCGACTATGCCGGCGACCTGCTCTACGGCACGATGATCGCGCAGGGCCTGGCGCGCGGCGAGTTCAAGGCACGGCCGGATGACGGGCTGGAGTTGGTCGGCACGGCCATCACCAATGCGGTGCGCTGCGTGCCGCCGGAGAACAAGCCGGTCGGCGCCGAGATCGCCACCTGCCGGACTTTTCTGAAACCCACCATCGCGCGCTTCCCCAATCTGCGCGCCATTCTGACGCTGGGCTCGATCGCGCATCAGTCCACGGTGCGGGCGCTGGGCGAGCGCGTCGCGGCCATTCCGTTCCGCCATGGCGGAAAGCAGGAGGCCGGCGGCATCGCGCTGTTTTCCAGCTATCACTGCTCGCGCTACAACACCAATACGGGCGTGCTGACGGAACAGATGTTCGTCAGCGTGTTCAGCGAGATCGCAGCGTTCCTGAGGGGCTAGACCCAAATCACCTTAGGTGCGCTGCCCACCCGCTCATACCGGCAGCAGCGCATCCGGCTTCACGTCGCCGATCGAGGCGTAAGTGTGCGTCTCCTTCACGCCGGGCAGCGGCAGGATGACCCGGGTCAGGAAATCCTGATAGGCGGCCATTTCGGAGATGCGCGCCTTCACCAGATAGTCGAAGCCGCCGACGACCATATGGCATTCCAGCACCTCTGGCGACTTGATCACCGCCTCGGCAAACCGCTCGAAAATATGCGGCGCCGTATGGTCGAGACGAACCTCGATGAAGACGAGCGTGCCACGCCCGATCTTTGCCGGATTGAGCACGGCCCTGACCGCGGTGATGTAACCCTCGCGAAACAGCCGCTTTACGCGCAGGCTGGTGCCGGTCGGCGACAGGCCGACACGCGCCGCCAGATCAAGTGTGGTGCGACGCCCATCCTCCTGCAGCAGTCGAAGAAGATTGCGGTCGACCGCGTCGAGATCGCTGGCTTCCGGATTCACTTCAGAACGCCCCTTATAGCGTGAATATCGCTACGATTTCCAAAAAGGAGCGTATTTCAACACAGCGAACTGAACAATAGCCTGCACTTTCATCGTGCCGGTGGTCCGCCCGGACGACATATGGGTGACAGTGTGGCAAGCGAACGAGACTCGGGAAGCACGACACTGGCGATTTTCGCCGGCCTGACCATGATCGGCATCTATGCCATCCAATTCGTCGCCGCCCGCTTCAGCCTCCGGGAGCATCTGACGGCGACGGACCTAGCCGTCTTGCGCTTTGGCGGCGCCGCGGTGGTCTTTCTGCCGATCGCCTGGCGCGGTGGCTTCGCAGGCATGAGAGCGCTTGGCTGGCGACGAGCCTTGGCCTTGGCGGCGCTGGCCGGACTGCCTTATCCGCTGATCATCAATTGGGGTCTGACCTATGCCCCTGCCGCTAATGCGGCGGCGCTCTGCCCAGCATCAATCGTCTTCTTCTCGTTCCTGCTGTCGCGCATCGTGTTCCATGACGGCGCTTCGCGGCAACGGACCATCGGCGTCCTCGCGATCATCGCCGGCCTGTTCCTGTTCCTCGCGCCGGCGCGAGGAACAGGCAGCGTTCTCTTCGGCGACATGCTTTTCATCGGATCGGGGCTGATGTTTTCGACCTATGCCGTTCTTGTCAGGCGCTGGCATGCCGATCCCGTCCCGGCGACGGCCGCGGTGGTGCTCCTGTCCTGCCTGCCGCTGCCGGTTCTCTATCTCTTGGCGCCAAGCCAAATCCATGCAGCGGCCGTCGGGGAAATCATCGGTCAGATCGTGATCCAGGGGATTCTGGCCGGCGCGGCGGCCATGTTCCTCTATACCTACATCGTCCGGCAATTGGGGCCGCAGGCGGCATCGCTGTTCCTGCCCGGCATACCGATCGCCACGGTGGTTGTCGGCATGGCCGTACTCGGCGAAACGCCGATGACGATCCAGGTCGCAGCCATAGCCATCATGGCCGCCGGGATGGGCTTGTCAGCGATCGGAGGGCGTATTGCCAGCAGACGTCTCAGTGAACCGGCGCCGGGAGGATCGTGAGCCTTCGGCCGCGCGGCAAACACACTTCAAGGGCCGGCAGTTGAAGGCGTCGGCGCGAACAACTCGGCCAGCGTCTCGCGGCTGCCTTTGAGAACGTTGAGATCGACATCGCCTTCGATGCCGTCGACGCGGCCCATATTGTGATACTGCCAGTAGATCCAGTCGTTTTCGCGCGGCCTGATCGCCAGCGAACGCAGCCAGCGCCGGCGCGCGATGATGGTTGCGGAATAGGCGTCGGCCGCTTCATCGGTCAGGTAGAAGATCGCC
>NZ_RZSA01000716.1:0-3609 GCF_003998075.1 Mesorhizobium sp. M2A.F.Ca.ET.037.01.1.1
GGATTTGGCACCAGGCTCATTGAGCGCTGCATCGAACGCGACCTTGGCGGTGAGCTCGATATCACCTTCGAACCGCAGGGACTTTCATGCCGAGTGACCATTCCACTGCGGGGCACTGTTAGGAATGGGTGAGCTGGCCGGCTTGCGTGCGCTGGTCGTCGAGGACGAAGGCAGCGTTGCTTTACTGATAGAGGACATGCTGGAGCAACTAGGTTGCGTGGTGGCAGCTTCGGTGGCTACGCTTGGCAAGGCATTGTCGGCTGCCAGTGTTGAACCCTTCGATTTCGCGGTACTGGACGTTAACCTCGGCGGAGAGCTTGTCTTCCCGGTTGCCCAGGAACTGCAGAGCAGGAATATCCCGTTTATATTTAGCACAGGGTACGGCAGGATGGGGATGCCGGCGACATTCAGCGACTGCCAGGTCTTGGCTAAACCGTTCGCGCCGGCGGAGCTGGAGCGAGCCCTTTGCATTGCGTTGCGCCGATAGGTTTGAGTTCTCCCGCAATGAGATCAGCTTCCGTCCGAAACCCTGAAAGGTCACGTGGCGCAGCCCGGCGTTAACGGGCTTGAACCTACTCCTGCGCCGCCAAGGGCCTCTCTTTGTTCGCCACCGGTATTTGTCCGTCCAGTCGATGCCGATCTTGGTGTAGAGGCGGATGTCGTCGGCATCCTTGATCACCTATGTCCGGTAGCCGTCGAACTTGATTTCGTGACTCCATTCGGAGCCGGCCGGCGGATCGTCGAACCGCTCCGGCTCCATCGGCTTGATGAAGCTGAGCCTGAGGCCGTCCTTACGCATGCACACATCCCCGAACGGCGACTCAATAGCGCAGCGGTCTTTCGGTTCCGTTAGCAGTGGCTAAAGAGAGCGGGAACTTTCACGGCCTCGTCAATGTTCTTCAACATTCAGGAGGACGCCCTAATGGCAGATGACAAGAGCAAGCGGGACTTTCGCGATCGGGACCGGGTCTCGGCGGACGAGGAATACGAGGTTGAGTATTTCGCCCAGAAGGTCGGACTGACACCTCAGCAGGTTCGCGAGCTGATCAAGAAGCACGGCAATGATCGGACTACTCTCGAGCGCGAGGCGAAAGCCATGGGACGGAGGTGATTGAGTGCCCCGGTACAAGGTGGAAGAGCTCTACGGCGAAGAGGTCGTCTCGTGGCAAACCGTAGACGCTGAAGAACCGCTAAGGGCGGTAGAGCATGTCGCTCAAACGCCGGTCTCCACCAGAGGTTTGCAGGAGCATTGGTTTCGGGTGGTCGACGAGGAGGCAGACAGCGTCTCGGAGTTCAGTCTCGCTGAGGCCGTACCGCGAGACTTCTCGAAATGAGGGGCAGCCGAATAAATGATCCGGACTGCCGCGCAGCTCTATTGCTGATCAGGGCAACCATCGAAGAGCACTGCCCGCCTGGCGTCCTGATGAGCGAGGAGCAAGTGAACGGGCATTACGGCCCGACGCTGCTCGACGAGGCCGAGGCACTGGCGGCCGCGATTGTCGCCACGGTGGAGTGGCTGTCATTCGACGCGACGAAGCCGCCGGCGCCAAGCGTCAAGGGCTAGATCTCAGTCTCGCGAGCACCGCAGGTTAAGCCAGCTTCCGAATAATCCAATCCAGAATTTGGGGATCAACATCCTTGTGGCCGGTGTACGACTGGATCAGCTGCGTAGCCATCTCCCGCCATTGGCTTTCCGGCGCCTGGCTTTCCTGGACTTCGTTTAGGAAGGCTGATCGTATGATTTAGGCGTCCGGCGCCGTCAGGTGTGATTTCGCCATCGTTCCCTCACCCCGCGGGGGCGAAAACCATTGCCCGCACGGAGGTGAATTATATCTCAAACGGGCGGTTTCGCGAGCCGTGTGAGGCGGAACAAGTGTTTAGGCGGCGGGTTGAATCCCAGTAGGAGATTTCCCGTGACTGACACGCCCGGCAGACCAGAAAACGCCCGGGCCTATATCATCCAACGCTTAATGGAAGAAACCGGGATTTCGGTAGAGGAAGCGAAAGAGTTGATTGGGGTCTTAGGCTTTGAGTGGCCCTCGCTCCTACGCGAGGCCAATATCATAGTTGAAAGGAAGCGGGCTGGCCGGGTCTGATATTGTCATGGAAGGGCCCGTCGCCATGCTCGGGAGGAAAATGGCCACGGGCTGACCCTGAGACGTCCAGCGGCTATACCCCGAAGGGATCGACCGCTTCGCCTACAACCAACAAGCGTCCAACGGGTTGCAGACAGTTTTATGTACAGTAGAACAGGCTTGACTAACGGCGTAGCCGCACCAGACTCGCCTTATGGCGATGGGCAGCATCAAGGTCGGGGATACCGTTGCGATCACCGCAACGATCCGCAAGCGCGTAACTGAGGATCGAGTGAGCGTGCTGATCCCCTCATATCATCAGCCCCATTCGATTGTGGACACCACACCAAACGTTAGCAGCGGGCAGAAGATTGAGCTTACGGGGGAGGTCACCAGGGTAGATGGGGACAGCGTGACCGTCGGCGGCAAAGATCTCGGCATTACGGTCAAGCGCAGCGCAGTGCGACTTGTCACCAGTCATGTGGCGCCGAAGCGGAAGACATCCACCTGATAGAGAAAGCCCGTCGCCGATGTCACAGGCGACGGCACTACCAAGGGTCGAGCGTTTAAAATGCACGTGATTTGGAACCCGCGCTTTCACAAATGTTAAGCCTAGCAACCAGGCGAGTGTGATCGCGCGGCAGTCTCGCCAGGGCGGCGATCACCAGTCCGTCATCGTGGGGCGACACTATCAAATGTATTCGTGCATGCCGCTCGTCCCGACTATTTTGCTGTCATGGCAACCTCCACAAGGCAAACGCCACAGTCGGTGGTGCAGCTTCTAGGTCCGCTGCGTAGAAAGGCCGCTCGTTACCGCGGCGGGTCCACGGAGGCGGGTGATGAGTTGGTGGAGTTGACCTTGCGGGTTGCGCTTTCAGAAGAGTCCAATCGGCCACCGGAAGTCAGCCTCAACAGATGGCTGAACGACATCATGAAGCGGCACCTCAACTGAATGCCCACCCAGACGGTCTAAGTTGTATCTAGGAGCGCTTTCGCTCGATCTTGTCGCCTTCAATGAAGCGATCCATGCGCTCGTGCAAGGTGGATACGCTGCCCTTCAGGTCGCGCACGCCGGTCATCACCTCGTCACGGAATTCTCGCAGGCCGGCCTTTGTGATGTAGGTCTCTGCAACGTGGAGCTTGTGCGCCGCAAGCTGCTCGGTCAACAAGGAGACCGAGGCCATCGCCGTGTCGGCGCGCAGATGCGCGTCACGCGCATCCTTCTTGACCTCGTCCCGCGCCACCTTGATCGCGGCTTCGATGCGCCACCACAGCCCGCCGACTGCGCCGATGACGGCCATCAGAAAAACGATGTTCGAATTGAAGTCCGCCATCTGCTGGATGCCTTCTGCCGGCTAGGATTTCAGTTCGGCGCGGCGCGCGGCGCTTGCCCTGGTATGCCGGTCGCACTCAGCGCCCGTATAGAGGCCAACGGCACAGCCGGGCGCCATCGTCCGGTCGATCCTGTTCTGGTCGGCGAGCGTCTTGCCCTGCGCGCCGGCGAGGCTGTTACCGAGGGCCGAGCGCAGGGCTG
>NZ_RZSA01000717.1:0-3595 GCF_003998075.1 Mesorhizobium sp. M2A.F.Ca.ET.037.01.1.1
ACATCGGTGAGCAGCTGGGTGGTGGCGTCGACATCGACGCTGCCCTCTTCGGTGCGCGGGAAGTCCAGCTTGTCCTCGATCTCAAGACGAAAGCGGTTGCCCGGCAGCCTGACGCAGCGGGCGGGGTAGACATCGCAGTCATAGTGGCGGGCAAGCATGCCAAGCATCGGGTTGGTCTGGCATGGACGGCCGAAGAAGGTCGTCTCCACGCCGCCCGAGAATTTCTGATCGACCAACACGCCGATATTGCCGCCCTTTTCCAGGATGGCGGCAAGGGCGAAGGAGGCACCGGCGGCGGAGGGCAGCAGGGCGCCCATCGAGGAGCGGCGCGTCGAATGGATGTAGTCGGCGAGGTAAGGATTGTTCGGCGGGCGAAACAGCGCCGTGATGTTCATGCCGAACGTGGCCGCGGCCACCGGCAGCAGCTCGAAATTGCCGAGATGGCCGGTGAAGAGGATGTGAGGCTTCTCCTCGCCGGCGATCGCGACGAAATGATCGATGCCGCGAACCTCGACCCGGCCCGGCTTCGCAGCGTCCGGGTCGAAGTCGAACAATGCATCGAGGAAGATGTATTCGGCCGCGAGACGGGCCATGTTGCCCCACATGTCGCGCGCGATGGCCTCGATTTCGGCGTCGCTCTTCTGCGGATAGGCAAGGCGCAGATTGTTGACCGCGACCCGGTGGCGCCCGACCAGCGGACCGACCCGGCGGGCGGCGCGGTCGGCGAAGTTGAGCGCGCTGTCCGGCGGCAACAGGCGCAGCAGCGACAGCAACACCATGGCGAGCCGGGCGACCAGCCAGTGCTCCATCTGGCGCAGCCGCAGGCCGTAGCGGAACATGAAGTCCCGGCGGGCTTTCCTGAGCGCGTTGCCGACCATCCGCCTTTCCTGGAACTGTTTTAGGAAACGCGCAGGATGATCTTGCCGAAGACGTCGCGGCCTTCCATGCGCTTCAGCGCGGCATCGATGTCGTCGAAACCCACCTCGGTGTCGATTACCGGGGCAACGAGGCCAGAGGCCATCTTCTGCATGGCGTTGGCCATGTTCTCCATGCGGCAGCCGAAGGAGCCGAGCAGCTTCAGCTGCTGCTGGAAGAGCTGCATCAAATTGACCTGCGTCGACACGCCCGAGGTCGAACCGCAGGTGACGAGGCGCCCGCCGCGCTTCAAGCACAGCATCGAGCCGGCGAACGTGTCGGCGCCGACATGTTCGAAGACGACGTCGACGCCTTTCTTCTTCGTCAGCTTGCGCACGACGCCCTCGAAGCGGTCCTCACGGTAGTTGATGACATGATCGGCGCCGAGCGCCTTGGCCTTGTCGATCTTGTCGTTCGAGCCGACCGTGGTGATGACCGTGCAGCCCATCTTCTTGGCCAACTGGATGGCGGCGGTGCCGATGCCGGAGCCGCCGGCATGGACGAGAATGGTCTCGCCGGGCTCCAGCTTCGCGTTGTCGAACAGCATGTGCTCGACCGTGCCGAAGGTTACGGGCGCGACCGCCGCGCCGATCTCGGTGACGCCGGGAGGAGCGGGCACCAGCAGGCGCGCCGGCAGGTTGATCTTCTCCTGGGCGAAGCCATCCAGATGGAAGCCATGGACGCCGGAAACATGCTCGCACAGATTGTCACGGCCTTCGCGGCAGGCGCGGCACAGGCCGCAGGTACGCGCGCCGTAGATCGACACCAACTGCCCCGGCAGCAGGTTGGAGACTCCTGGACCGACCGCCTCGACCTCGCCGGAAGCTTCGGCGCCGACGACCAGCGGCAGCTTGCGCTTGGCGAAAGCCATGCCGCGCCAGCCCCAGACGTCGATATGGTTGAGCGCCACCGCCTTGATGCGGAGCGTCACTTCGCCCAGCGAAGGCGGCGGGGGAGGCGGCAGGTCCACCGTTTCAAGACGGCGGTCCTCGATAAGTTGCAATGCGCGCATTGGGCCTGTCAGTTCGTCAAAAGCGGGAAAACGTCCGCTTAGACCGGTTCCCGCGCCATGACAAGGCAGGTGTTCTGGCCGCCGAAGCCGAAAGAGTTCGACAAAACCGTGCCGACCTCGGCGTTGCGCTTCTTGTTCGGGACGACGTCGAGGACAATGGCCGGATCGGGATTGTCGTAATTGATGGTCGGCGGGATGACGCTTTCGCGCATGGTCATCAGCGAGAAGGCGGCCTCGACCGCGCCTGCCGCCGACAGCGTGTGGCCGATCATCGACTTGTTCGACGAGACCGGCATCGAGCCGATACGCTCGCCGAACACGGTGGACAGCGACAGATGCTCCATCTTGTCGTTTTCCGGCGTCGAGGTGCCGTGCGCGTTGACATACTCGATCTCGTCCTCGCTCATGCCCGCATCGGCAAGGACGGCGCGCACCGCCGCGATAGCCGGCGACGCATCGGGCTTGGAGCGAGTGCGGTGGAAATCGTCCGCCTTTTCGCCGCAGCCGCGCATGATGCCGAGGATCGTCGCGCCGCGGGCCAGGGCTGCTTCCAGCGATTCCAGCACCAGAGCGCCAGATCCTTCGGCGAGCACGAAGCCATCGCGATCCTTGGAGAAGGGTTTCGACGCCTTTTCCGGGATGTCGTTATGGGTGGAAAGGGCAGAAAGCAGCGAGAAGCGGATCAGCGCCTCGGCCGTCGCCGAGCCGTCGGCGCCGATCGACAGCGCCTTGTCGCATTCGCCGCGCCGGATCGCCTCGACGCCGAGCTGGATGGCGGTGGCGCCTGAAGCGCATGCGGTCGAGAGCGTTATCGGCAGGCCGCGCGTGCCGAAGCGGTCGGCCAGTCGGTCGGCGATCGAGCCGAACTGGGTGGTTTCGAAGATGTCGAGCTCCTTCAACGCGCGGGCGACGCGCAGCAATCTCTCGGAACCGCCATCCTTCTTGTCGGAATTATAGAGCGAGAAACGGTCGGCCCAGTCGAGCTCGACCGGCGGCGAGGCGAGGAACAGCGGGCCGCCGAAATCGCCGGAATCGAGCCGTGCTTCCGACACGGCTTCTTGGGCCGCGGTCTCCGCCAGTTCGTAAGTGAGGTGGCTTGCGCCCTTCGAGCTCGACGGCAGGAAGTCGACCATGCCGGAAATGCGGGTGTTGAGGTGATCGACCGGAAAGCGGGTGATCGGATGGATGCCGGATTTACCGGACGTCAGCGCCGCCCAGTTGTCGGTCTTGCCGACGCCCAGCGACGTCACGACGCCGATGCCGGTGACGGCCACGACCGGCCTGCCCATGTGGTCTTTGAGATTGGCCATGTTTTGTCCTGACAGCCTCGATCGTACCTCAGGCCGCTTTGATCAGCCCCATGCCCTCGAATTGGTGATAGCCGATCGCCGTTGCAAGGACTGCCTTCGGCGCACCGTCAAACGGCTTCTCGGCTGCGGCATCGAAAACGGGGTAACCGGCCTTGCGGTCGATCGCCATGGCCGCGAGCGCCACGGCGAAGGGGAACTGCGCCTCCTTCATATGGCCGGTCAGCGTCGAGAAGCCGCGCACGGCGAGCGCCGGATTGGCGTCGAGCGCCGCTTTCTCCGCGGCGGTGGCTGCATGAGCGCCCGAAGCGCCGGATATCGTCAGCAGTTCGCCGGCGGGCAATTCGGCCTGCTTCAGTAG
>NZ_RZSA01000718.1:0-3594 GCF_003998075.1 Mesorhizobium sp. M2A.F.Ca.ET.037.01.1.1
GTGATCGGCTACGCGACGTTGTCGCTGCCGTATATGTATCGGGCGGTCGATACAGGCCTTCGCACCATCGATGTGCGCACGCTGACGGAAGCGGCGCAGATCCTCGGCGCCGGTTGGCCCACTATCATTACTCGGGTGATTCTGCCAAACGTGCTGATCGCCGTGCTCTCCGGCGCCTTTCTGACTTTTGCCATCGTCATCGGCGAGTTCACGATGGCCAGCCTGCTCAATCGTCCGGCCTTCGGCCCCTATCTGCAGAACATCGGCGCCAACCGCGCCTATGAACCGGCGGCGCTTGCCATCATCGCCTTTGCCATTACCTGGGGCTGTATGTCACTGATCCAGATCCTGTCCCGCTTCGCGCCGAAATCGGCGAACCGACCGAACTGAAAGCAAAAGCCATGGCCGAGCCGTTCCTCTCCATCCAGCATGTGCGAAAATCCTTCGGCGCCACGACCGTGGTCGAGGATTTCAATCTCGACGTCGAGCCGGGTGAATTCGTCTCCTTCCTCGGCCCGTCCGGCTGCGGCAAGACGACGGTGCTGCGCATGGTCGCCGGCTTCGAGGAGCCGTCGGGAGGTAAGATCGTCGTCGGCGGCAAGGACATCACCCGGTTGAAGCCCAACCAGCGCAATGTCGGCATGGTGTTCCAGGCCTATGCGCTGTTCCCGAACCTGACGGTCGCGCAGAATATCGGCTTCGGCCTCAAGGTGGCGGGCATGTCGAAGCCGGCCATCGATTCCCGAGTGGCCGAGATGCTCGACATCATCAAGCTGCCGCAGATGGCTGACCGCTATCCCTACCAGCTCTCGGGCGGCCAGCAGCAGCGCATCGCGCTCGCGCGGGCGATTGCCCCGAAACCCAAACTGCTGCTGCTCGACGAACCGCTGTCAGCGCTCGACGCCAAGGTGCGCGTGTCGCTGCGCGAGGAAATCCGCTCGATCCAGAAGAAGCTCGGCATCACCACAATCTTCGTCACGCATGACCAGGAAGAGGCGTTGTCGATCTCCGACCGCATCGCGGTGATGTATGGCGGCAGGGCCGAGCAGGTCGGCACGCCATTCGAGATCTACAACCGGCCGGCGACCAAGTTCGTCGCCAATTTCGTCGGCACGCTCAACGTGCTGGAAGGCAAGGTCACCGACGCCGCCTCGGGCAAGGTGCAGGTCAACAGCCAGGAAGTCTCGCTAAAGGGCAAGCTCAACGGCTCCAAGTCCGGCGACACACTGTCGCTCGCGCTGCGGCCGGAAGCGATTTCACTGGGGCGGCAGCCCGGCCATGACGCCAGCCTGTCCGGCGAAATCGCCGAAGTGCATTTCCTCGGCTCTGTGATCCGCGTGCGCGTCGGCATCGGCGGCAACACGGTGTCGCTCGACACATTCAACAATTCGACGACGCCGCCGCCGGTCGTCGGCGACAAGGCGGACATTTCGTTTTCGTCGGGCGATATGCTGGTTCTGCACTAGGCTGTGTTGATATTCAGGTGAGGCCGGCCTGCAAATGGCGGTCTCCTGCGCTTCTGGCCTGACAAATCAACAGTATCCTAGCTCGAGGTACTGCCAAGCCTCGTGTTTCATCGTTACGATGAGCCATGGCCCTCTTCGAGCTCACCCTCATCCTGCTTCTGATCGCCGTCGCGCTGACGGCGCTGTCGCGCCGTCTCGAGATACCCTATCCGTCGCTGCTGGCGCTTGCAGGCGTTGCGCTGGCCTTCGTGCCGGGCGCACCAACGATCGAGATCGATCCGGAACTGGCGCTGGCGCTGTTCATCGCGCCGGTGCTGCTCGACGCCGCCTATGACACCTCGCTGCGCGACCTGAAACGCTACCGGCTGTCGCTGCTGCTTCTGGCGCTCGGCGCCGTCGTGTTCACCACCGTGGTGGTTGCCTTCGTAGGCTGGAAGATGGCCGGCCTTCCGATCGCGGCGGCGATCGCGCTAGGCGCCATCGTCGCTCCGCCGGACGCGGTCGCGGCGAGTGCCGTGCTCGGCCAGTTCAGGGTGCCGCACCGCATCACAGCCATTGTGCAGGGCGAGAGCCTGCTCAACGATGCCACCGCGCTGCTGATCTACCGGATATCGGTTTCGGCGGCCATCGGCTCGGTCATGCTTAAGGACGCAGTGCCCGTCATCCTGCTTGCGACGATCGGCAGCGTCGTCGCCGGCTATGTGTTCGGCCGAGTGTCGCTGCTCGCGCTGACGCGCATCGAGGATGCGGCAAGCAGCACCGTGGTGCAGTTCGCCGGAACCTTCGCCGTCTGGATCATTGCCGACAAGCTCGGTCTCTCCGCTATCATCACCATCGTCGTCTATGCGATCACCATCGCGCGGACCGCGCCACGCCGGATGTCCGCGAGGCGGCGCGTCAGCACCTATTCGGTCTGGGAGTCGGCCGTCTTCGTGCTCAATGTCTTAGCTTTCGTGCTGATGGGCCTGCAGGCTCGATCAATCGTCGGCCGGCTCTCCGGCGACGGGCAAGGCGAGGCCTTCCTCTTCGCTGCCACCGTGCTGGCCGTCGTCATCGTTGCGCGTCTCGTTTGGGTGATGGGCTACGTTGCGGTGATAAAGCAGTTTAAGCGTTTCGACGGCGAAGGGCAGAAGCGGGATGCGCCGACGTTTCGCGGCGCGGTGCTTGTCGGCTGGTGCGGCATGCGCGGGCTGGTGACGCTGGTGGTGGCCATCGCCTTGCCCGCCGACTTTCCCGGCCGCGACCCGATCGTGCTGGCGGCCTTCGCCGTCGTGCTCGGAACGCTTGTGCTGCAGGGCATGAGCCTGAAGCCGCTGCTGCGCCGGCTCAACTTCGAACGGGATACCTCGATCGACCGCGAAGTGGCCGAGGCCCGGGTGGCCATCATGCAGGCGGCGCTTGATGTGCTGAGCCGCAAGACCTCGTCCGCTGCCGCGGTCGTACGTGAACAATACGAGGCGCAACGCCGGATCGCCGAAAATCCGGACGATGCGCAAGCCGCGACGGAATACGACCGATTGCGTCTTTACGCCATCAAGCGGCAGCGTGACAGGCTGGAGGAGCTGCGCAGCAACGGCACGATCGGCGACGAGGCCTATCACCGGCTGGAAGAGGAGATCGACTGGTCAGAACTGGCGGCGGCTCCCGCCGGAAGCTTCCAGCCGCTCACCACCTGACGGATTTCAGCGAAAGCGTGGGCGTTTGCGGTGGCGATTCACCGCAGCGCCTGCCCGGGATTGCATCAGCACACGGAGATAGAGCGGATCGCCTCCGTGGGAAAGCGAAACGGTTTGGCAAACGTGGTTCGCAGGCAGCATTGGACTATTCCGCTCGTCCTCGCGGTCCATTGAAACGCTGACGGCGAGGGGCTACTGCGATCCTCAGAAGTGAGCCGGTTAATCAATGAAGCTGATCAGCTACAACATCCAGTATGGCTACGGCAGCGACGGGCGCTATGATCTTTCCCGCGCCGCCAGGCTGGTGGACGGCGCCGACATCATCGCGCTGCAGGAGGTCGAGCGGCATTGGCTGCGAACCAATGAGGACGACCAGCCCGAGGTCCTGTCAAGGCTGTTGCCCGACTATTACTGGGTCTATGGCCCCGCCTTCGACATGGACGCCAGCGAGA
>NZ_RZSA01000719.1:0-3590 GCF_003998075.1 Mesorhizobium sp. M2A.F.Ca.ET.037.01.1.1
ATGCGAGCCTTGTGCGGTAAAACGCGGCCGCGCCGATGATGATGATGCCCTTGATGATGAGTTGCATCTCGATCGGAAAGCCCAGCAAAAGCACCAGATTGTTGATGACGACCAGCACCGCGACGCCAAGCAGCGCGGCAAAGATGTTGCCGCGTCCGCCCGTCAGCGCCACGCCGCCCATGACCGCCGCGACGATCGAATCCAGCTCGTAACCCTGGCCGACCCAGTTGGAAACCGTCCCGACATAGCCGAGCAGGAACAGGCCTCCTATGCCTGCGCAGACCGAGCAGATGACATAGCAGAAGATGATGACGCGATCGGGCGCGACACCATTGAGGAACGCCGCCTTGCGATTGCTGCCCACCATGAATATCTCGCGCCCGAGACGCGAGCGATGAAGCACGATGCCGAAAACGATCGCCAGCAGCGCCAGGGTGATCAGGTTGACCGGGATGCCGAGGATGCGGCCCGACGCAAGAAAGCCCATGCCCGGCGGCAGGGTGCTGATCGGGGCGCCGCCCGTATAGGCAAAGCGGACGCCCTGCAGGATGATCATCATGGCGAGCGTGGCAAGGAACGGACTGACGTTGCGCTTGGCGATCAGCCAGCCGTTGACGAGGCCGACGACGGCGGAGAAGGCGATCGCCGCCACGAAGATCAGAGGGATCGCGTCATTGGTCGTCGCCTTGAAGGCGGTTGCAAGCACGGCCACCGTCGCCATCAGCGAGGCCACCGACAGGTCAAGTCCGCGCACCAGGATGACGAAGGTCTGACCGACCACCACCATGCCGAGCGGGGCCGCGATGGTGAGCACGTTAACCAGGTTGGCCGGCTGCAGGAAAGTGGGCGAGAGCGCTGCCGCGACCAGCAGCAGCGCGAGGAGGAAGACGATCAATCCATAGCGCTCGAAAACCGAGGCGACGGACATGCCTCGCGACCGGGGCAGCGGTGTCTCCAGCGGTGCCATCACTGCCTCCGCCTCGTGGTGTGGATGCTGACGGCGATGATGATGATCAGGCCCTGGATTACCCACTGGTAATAGGAAGACACGTTGAGGAAGTTCAGCAAATTGTTGAGCATCGTCACCAGGAGCACGCCGAGCAGCGTGCCGAGCACGCCGCCGCGCCCGCCGGCGAGAACCGTGCCGCCAACCACCACCGGCGTGATCGATTGCAGCGTCAAGGCGGTGCCGATGCGCGGGTCGCCGACTCCGGTGCGGGCCGTCAGGAAGATCGCCGCCAGCCCGGCGCACAGGCCGGAGAGCGCATAGACCATGACCACGATGCGGTTCACTGGTAGGCCGTTCAGCCGCGCCGCCTCGCGGTCGCCGCCGACGAAATAGATACTGCGGCCCGAGCGCGAGCGCTGCAGCCAGAGCCCGGCAAGCGCGAAGACCGCCACAAGAACGATCGCCGTCACCGGGATGCCCCACAGCTTGGCGTAGGAAAAGTCGGCTAGCCCACGCGGGACCGATCCGCCCGGCTCCTTGTTGTACATCAGCGTGCCGCCAAAGATGATCGACGACATGCCGAGCGTCACGATCAGCGGATGGACGCGCAGCACGATGGTGAGAAGGCCGTTGAGCGCGCCGATCGCCGTCGCGGCGATCAGGGCGAGCGGCAGAGCCAGCCAGAGCAAGTCCGGCCGCCATTCGAGGAAATGCGCGATGAATACGGTCGATGCGCTGACCAGTGAGCCGACCGCAAGATCGATGCCGCCGAGCAGCACTACGAATGTCTGGCCGAGGCTGACCATGCCCAGCACGACGAGTTGCTGGAATAGGTTGCCGAAATTGCGCCAGGTGAGGAACCGATCGGACAGGAAGCCACCCGCCACAACAAGCAGGATGAGCAACGCCACCACGATGACATAGGACAACGAGAGCCGGTTGCGGCGGAACTCGGCGACGACAGCGCTCATGCGACCTGCTCCAGCCGGGCCGCCTTGCCCTCGCGCCGGTCGACCGAGCGCACCGCGAGATCCATGATCGCCTCCTCGGTGGCGGACGCGCCATCGATCTCGCCCGCGACATGGCCCTGCGACATCACGAAGATGCGATCCGACAGACCGATGATCTCCGGCAGCTCGGAGCTGATCATGAGGATGCCCACACCCTGCTCCGCCAGGCTGCGCACGATACGGTAGATCTCGACCTTGGCGCCGATGTCAACGCCGCGCGTCGGCTCGTCGAGGATGAGAAGCTTTCGGGCAATGCGCGACCAGCGGCCGAAAAGCACCTTCTGCTGGTTGCCGCCGGAAAGATTGCCGACCTTGACCTCCGGCGAAGGCGCGGCCACGGCGAAGTTGTTTATTTGCTCTAGCGCGATGTCGCGCTCGCCGCGCCGATCGATCAGTCCTCGCCTGGTGACGCCTGCCAGATCGGGCGCCATGACATTTGCGGAGATCGGCAGGCCGAGGAAGAGCCCCTCGTCCTTGCGGTTCTCGGTGAGGAAGCCAAGGCCGTTGCGGATTGCCTCCCGCGGCATGCGACGATCGAACGGCTTACCATCGAACTCGATCGTGCCGCCGTCGAGGTCGCGCACACCGAAGATGACCTCTGCAACTTCCGTGCGGCCGGAGCCGACCATGCCCGCGATGCCGACGACCTCGCCCGGCTTGACCGCGATGCTGACATTGCGCACGCGATGACCGGCGCGAAGGTTGCTGACCTTGAGGATGTCCGGCCCGCTGGCTGGCGCCTTGCGGCGTGCCGGATAGATCTGCTCGAGGCGGCGTCCGACCATTTTGGTGATCATCTCATCGCGTGTCAGGTCGCCGACAGGACCAGTACCCGCCACTTGTCCATCCTTCAGGATCGTTACGCGGTCGGCGATCTCGAAGATCTCTTCCAGCCGGTGCGAGACATAGACGATGCCAACGCCTTCGCGCTTCAGGCGCCGCATGTTGTCGAACAGGAGATCGACCTCGTGGCCGGAGATCACGGCCGTCGGCTCGTCGAGCACGAGGAGCCTCACCTCGCCGACCAGCGCCTTGGCGATCTCGACCATCTGCTGGTCGGCAAGCGGCAATTCGTCGATCTTGGCATGGGTAGAGATCTTCACGCCGAGCTGCGACAGGATCTCGGCTGCCCGCGCATGGCGGGCACGGCCCGAGATCAACCCCAGGCCGTTGCGCGGCTGCGCGTCGACCAGGATGTTCTCGGCGACGGAAAGCTCGGGAAACAGAGCGAGCTCCTGATGGATGACGTGGATGCCCGCCGCGCGCGCCTGCTTGGGCGACTGCCAGGAAACCGGCTTGCCCAGATAAGTCATGTTGCCGCCATTCGGTTTGATGGCGCCGCCCATGACGCGGATGAGCGTGGATTTTCCCGCGCCGTTTTCGCCGAGAAGGGCATGTATCTCGCCAGGACGAACGGCAAAATCCACCTTGTCCAGGGGTTTTACGCCCGGATACTCCTTCTCGATGCGACTGAGCTCGATGACGGGAGTGACCATTTATCCGATGCTCGAAATTCCGGTTACACCAGGGTGTGCGTCCAAAGGAACGCACACCCTGGCCAGGCTGGGAGGCTTACTTCGGATAATCGGGCTTGAACGTGCTCGGATTATATCCGGCCGGCAAGCCGTTGC
>NZ_RZSA01000071.1:0-12045 GCF_003998075.1 Mesorhizobium sp. M2A.F.Ca.ET.037.01.1.1
CTGTGGGACAATGCGTCGGCAAAATTCGAGGTCGCCGGCAAGGTCATCGAGCGGCATTATTTCGGCGAGATCACCCATTTGATCGTCGAGATACCGGGGCTCGAAAAACCGCTCTCGGTGACCGAGACCAATGATTTCGGCGCCGACGATATTCCGGTCGGCGCCCCGATTCGCCTCGCCTACGACCCCGAGGCCTTGGTGGCGATGGCCGACTGAATCTTTGCGGCAGCGATGCGCCCGGCGACGATCGCGCCCTCGACATAACCCGGGAAAGACGGCGAGACCTCAGAAGCGGCGAAATAGACCGGCGGCGCGCCGGCGAGGATCACGCGTTCGGCATCGCGCGCCGTCACATCGATGACGAGATCGCTATAGGCCCCGCCGCTCCAGCGGTCATGCGCCCAGTCACGCGCGCTGAAATCGACTATGTCGGCGGCCTGCGGGCCGAGCGCCTGGACAAGTCTGGCGGTGATTTCCGCCTGCAGCGCCGCCTCGCCGAGCGGATGCCAGCGCAGCGCCAGTGGCCCACCGACAAACACCACGAGCGCGGCATGGTCGGCATCCTTGCTGGCGTCGCAGGCAAACAGCCCGGGCTGGTCGCGCCACATGACCATGCCGCACAGGCCCCGCTCGCGCCAGAACGGCTTTGCGTAGCGCACCAGGATCTTGATCACCGCGCCGCTTTCCCAGACGCCGAGCGCGCTTGCCAGTTCCGCCGGCAAAGCCGGCGCGAAGTCGAGCTTGGCGGCCGTCGCCGGCGGCAGCGCGATCAGAACCTCGCGCGCTTCGATCGTGGCCGCGCCGGTGCTGATGCGAATGCCTTGCGGGGCGCGCTCGACACGCGTCGCCGCCTGGTTCAGGCGCAGCCGGTCGCCGAGCTCGGCGGCCAGATCCTCAGCCAGCGATTGCATGGTGTCGCCCAGAAAATACTGCAGCTCGAACACCTCGTTGGTGATGCGGCGATCATTGTCGATCAGATACCAGAGCGGCACTTTGTCCAGCGCCAGGCACCACAGGCCCTCGATCATCGAACGGAAGGCCGCCTTAGCGTCGGCCGTGTCCTTCTGGCGCTCGAGCCATGTCGCCACGGTCAGTCCGGCGATCGAGGCATCGTCCGGCTCGATCCTGTTCATGCGCTCGCGGATCGCCATCGCGACCTGATAGGTCCGCTCGGCTTCCTCGACCGACATCGACGGATGGGTGATGAACTCGCCTTCGATATAGGTCTCGACGAAGCTCTTGCCCCGCGCCTTGGCCAGCGCCATCAGCTCGGGCATGTCCTGGCATAGGAACTGCCCGCCGCTGTCGATCAGCTCGCCGAGTCCGTTGCGGACAGCCTCCACCCTGCCGCCGACACGATCGCGTGCTTCAAGGACAAGGAAATCGATACCCGCCCGGTTCAGCTCGAGCGCGGCGCATAAGCCGGTGAAACCGGCGCCGACGATGACGACGTCGGTTCTTTCAATGATGCTCTTCAATAGCCGGCCTTGATCTTCTCGAATTCGGCGACCATGCGCTGCTTGAGGTCCGGCGCCACCGGCTGCTGGAACAGCGTCTTGTCGAGGAACTTGTCGAGATTGTCGAAGCCGCGCTCGGTGAGCAGCTTCTGGTCCATCGCTGCCATGCCCGCGCTGTTGCCGTGACCGTAGCCGAAGGTCTTCACCATATACTCCGAAACGCCCGGCGCGTTGACCGCGCTCAGCAAATCATAGGCCTGGTCGAGCTTGCCCGGTGCATCCTTGAGCAGCACATAGCCGCACACCCAGGTCGAAATGCCTTCCTTGGTGTCACGGTTCATGGCGATCGGCATCCCCTGGCCTTTCAGCGTCACATAGGTCTCATTCCAACCCCAGACCAGGTCGACCTCATTGCCCGTGAAGGCCTGGTTGAGATCGGTGTCGTCGGTCCAGTAGAAGCGGACATTCTTGTGCACGTCGCGCAGGAAGGCGGAGGCCTCGCTGAACTGCTCGTCCGTCATCTTGGTCCAGTCCTTCAGGCTGATGACCAGGCTCGCCAGCGCATAGGCGTCGTCGACATTGTCACCGATGGTGACGCGGCCCTTGAACTTCGGATCGGCGAAGATCTTCAGCGATTGCGCCTCGTCCGCCGTCACCTTGTCGGTGCGGTAGAACAGTGAGGTGTTGCCCCAGTCGAGCGGCATGAACCAGGCCTTGCCGTCGGCGGTGGTGGCCAGATCCTTCATCGCCATGATGCCGGGATTGAGATCTTTCCAGCCGGCGATCTTCGAAGTGTCGAGCGGCTGCAGCAATCCCGCCTCGCGCCACTTCACCACGCTTTGCGAGCAGGGATGCGCGATATCGGCCTTGAAGCCGGCGCGCATCTTCTCGAAGGCCTCGTCCTCGTCGCCGAAGAAGAAGAAGGTCGGCTCGGCATTGTATTTGGCTGTGTAGGCCGGATGCAGCAGCGGGTCCTCGTAACCGGACCAATCGAAGACGACGAGGTCGCCGCCGCCTTCCGCAAGCGCATAGGCAGTGCCCGCGCCGACTGTGACGAGGGCGGCCAAGGCAAGGCGGCGAAGCATGGTCTTCATGGCGCGAAAAACTCCCCCATCGCGGACGAGTGACGGAAGTTAGGAGAATTCAGAAGCTTTGGCGAGCCCGCCTGGGTCGCGTCCAACCAATAGCTTCGAACCGATGACAGCCTCCAACTTGTGATCAAATCCGATAATTTTCGAACTCAGCGCTGCCCCTCATCGCCCTGCCGGGCACTTCTCCCCGTATAGTGACGGGGAGAAGGGGCTGGCCGCAACCTCGGCGCCTTACTTGCAACGTTCGAAATTGGCGAAACCATCGATGGGAGCGCCCCTCTCCCCGTCACTATACGGGGAGAGGATGCCGGCAGGCAGGTGAGGGGCGGCGCCAACGTTCGAAAAGCTATGGGCAAATTTGAACCTAAGCGATTGCCCTGGTTCGGTTCTAGGAAAAAACCGGGGCCACGAAAGCAGCATTCAATAGCCGGCTTTGATCTTCTCGAATTCGGCGATCATCTTGAGCTTGAGTTCCGAGGGCAGCGGCTGCTGGAACAGCGTCTTGTCGACCCACTTTTCGACGTTGTCGTAGCCCTTTTCCTTCAGCACCGCCGGGTCGACGCCCGCCATGCCCTTGGCATTGGCCTGGCCGTAGCCCCAGTCCTTCACCAACGTCTTGGCGACTTCCGGATCGTTGACGGCGTTGAGATAGTCGTAGGCCTTGTCGATGTTGCCTGGCGCGTCCTTGAACAGCACGTAGCCGCACACCCAGGTCGAGATGCCCTCGTCGGTGTCCTTCTTGGATTTGATCGGCACGCCGGCGGCGGCCGACTGCACGGTGGCGTCGTTCCAGGCCCAGGCGAGATCGACCTCGCTGCCCGAGAGCAGCTGCACGATGTCAGTGGTGTCGGTCCAGTAGGAGCGGACGTTCTTGTGCACCTGGCGCAGGAAGTCCGACGCTTGGCTGAACTGCTCGTCCGTCATCTTGGTCCAGTCCTTGAGCCCGATGGCGAGGCTGGCCAGCGCATAGGCGTCATCGACATTGTCGCCGATCGAGACCCTGCCCTTGTATTTCGGATCGGCGAACACCTTCAGCGACTGCACGTCCTTTTCGGCGATCTTGTCGGAATTGTAGGTGAGCTGGGTATCGCCCCAGTCCCAAGGCATGAACCAGGCCTTGCCGTCGGGCGTGGTGGCGAGGTCCTTCATCGCCATGATGCCGGGATTGAGGTCCTTCCAGCCAGTGATCTTCGAGGTGTCGAGCGGCTGCAAGAGCCCGGCTTCGCGCCACTTCACCACGCTTTGCGAGCAGGGATGGCCGAGATCGGACTTGAAGCCGGAGCGGATCTTTTCGAAGGCCTCGTCCTCGTCGCCGAAGAAGGCGAAGATCGGCGAGTCGCCGTTCTTCTCGACATATTTGCCGTGGAAGCTCGGATCCTCGTAGCCGGACCAGTCGAACACGATCAGGTCCTTGTCGGCGGCAACGGCGAACGCCGCCGCCGAAGCCGCGAGCGCGCCGCCAAGCGCCAGGGTCAGTGTCAGGCGTCGGCTGAGTTTCTTCATGCTGTTCCATCCTCTTTGGTTTGCCGGTCTTGTTTGGCCGGCTGTTGCTAACCCCGGTTTTTGCTAGCCCCAGTTCTCGCTAGCCAAAATGTTTGGGGAAGGCGGCGGCCAAAAACGCGTTTGCCGCCTGCAACGCCGTCTCTCGCGTGGTGTCCTCCGTCCCCATCATCAGCCGCAGCCACAGGCCCTCGAGCATGGCGCTGAGCGCGAGCGCGATGGCCTGAGGGTCATAGGCGTAGCCGCCGCTCTCCTTCAGCGTCGTGCAGAGATCGATGAAGACCTGCTGGTAATAGGCGTCGCGCGAGCTGCTCAGCGCCTGGTAGGTCGGCCGCGACTTGGCCTCGCCCCAGAAGGCGAGCCAGGCGGCAAGCTTGCGCTTGTTGCAGATCGAGCGGTCGAAATCGGCCCACACCAGCTGCTGCAGCTGTCTCGCCGGATCGTCGCCCGCCTTCTGGAGGGCGGTGCGCCAATGCGCCGAATACTCGTCATACATGTGCTGCAGCGTGGCGATGAGCAGCTTTTCCTTGCTCTCGAAATGGAAGTTGACGATGCCCCGCGACAGGCCCGCGCCGTCGGCCACGTCGGCCATCGTCGTTTCGGCGTAACCGCGCTTGGCCAGCGAATCGATCGTCGCCTCGATCAGCTGCAGCTGCCGGACCTCTTTCGAGGCCTTGCGGCCGCGCTTTTCGGCATCGCCTTTGGGTGCCGATTGAGTGTCGTTGTCGGTAGCCTCTGCGGTCTTCATATGGGTGACGGTCTCCAGCATCGCCGGCTATCCAACCGGCTTCCAACCGCGCAGATGAGTGGGGCGGTGCTCGCCACTGTCAAGCACCTTCTGCATCGCCTCCCAGGTCTTGATGTTCTTGTCGACATAGGCCGCGCCGACCGCTGCCGCGGCCTGCGCGTAGAGCGGCCCCTTGAGCCGCGAAAGCTCTTCGCGGCGACCTCGCGGTACCATGGATTTCGGTCGCGGATGGTGATGTCGGTGAAGCCGGCGCGCCGCATCGCTTCGGCGTAGCGCGCCGGCGAGGCCATGGCGAAGGACAGCCCTTCGGCCGCTATATAGGTCTTCATCTGAGGCGACGGCTCGCCGTCATGCCCGATCATCCAGTTCGACGCCGCGAAGACCCCGCCCGGCTTCAGCACGCGGGAGACTTCAGCGAACAGCGCGTCCCTGTCCGGCACATGCAAAAGCGCGTCCTTGGAGAAGACGAGGTCGAAGCAGGCGTCGGCGAAAGGCAGCGGCCCCGGCGGCGCCTGGACGAAGCTGACGCGGTCCTCCAGGCCCTGCCTTATCGCCCCTCGCCTTGCCGCCTGGATCACCGGCTTCTCGACGTCGAAGCCGGTGGCGCGAGCCGCGCCGTGCTTTGCCACCAGATGCAGCGTGATGCCGCCGGCTCCGCAGCCGATATCGGCGATCGTCTTGCCCTTGAGCGACAGGCCTTCGATGACGCGGTCGACCTCTTCGGGGCCGCCCGGCGAAAGGTAGCCCTCGCCCCACAACGCTTCGAGAAAGCGAATGGCGGTGTCGTCATATTCCGGCTCGGCGTCAGCCGTTTCGATCATCGGATCTTCAACCCCAAATGCCGATGTGGATCAGTCCAGAATGCTGCCAAAGCCTAGCGCATCAACAGGAAAACGCAACATCATTTGTTGAACATTCATTCAAGATGGCTGGACAAAAAACCGTGAACCGTGCCAAATTCGGGCAATCGGGGAACAAAGGCACGGGCAATTCCAGGAAAAGCGTGAAGCGGTTTTCCGTCAGGAGTTGCGCAAAAACAGGAAGATAGGGCTACCGGATGGAGCTTCTGCGCGCTTGAAGGCCTGGGACGCGATCGTCATCGGCGGCGGACATAACGGACTGGTCAACGCCTGCTATCTGCAGCGCGCCGGCCTGGACGTGCTGGTGGTCGAGAAGAACGACTGGGTCGGCGGCGCGGCCACCAGCCGGGAGCTGACGCCGGGCTTCCTCTATTCCAACTGCTCCTATGTCTGCTCGCTGTTCCGACCCGAGATCATGCGCGATCTCGAGCTGCCGCGCTTCGGTCTGCAGGTGATCTCCTATGAAGGCGGCGCCGTGTTCACGCGCGACGGCGATTATCTCGCCAATTACCGCGACCACGATGCCCATCGTCGCGAGTTCGCGCGCTTCTCGAAGCGCGACGCCGAGGCCTATGATCGCTATTCGCGCGACGTCACGCGGCAGTGCCGCTTCATCCAGCCGCTCTTGATGCGCACCGCGCCAGACCCGACGAGCTTCAAGCCGCGCGACCTCGGCGAGCTGCTCTATCTCGGCAAGAAGTTCGCCGGGCTCTCGGCCGAGGAGATGGCGCTGACCCTGCGCTTCTGGACGATGTCGATCTCGGACTTCCTGGACGAGTATTTCGAGACCGAGATCATCAAGGCGAATTTCGCGCTGTCCGGCATCATCGGCACGGCGCTCGGGCCAATGTCGCCGGGCTCGGCTTATGTGCTGCTCCACCACTATATGGGCGAGGTCGACGGCTCGATCGGCGCCTGGGGCTATGCGCGCGGCGGCATGGGCGCCGTCACCAGGGCGCTGGCCGCCTCCTTCAAGGCTTCCGGCGGCACCATCCGCACGGGCGCCGAGGTCGATCATGTGCTGATCAGGAACGGCAAGGCCAAGGGCGTGGTGCTCGCCAGCGGCGAGGAAATTTTTGGCAAGCTCGTCATCTCCAACGCCGACGTCAAGCGCACCTTCCTGAAACTGGTCGAGGAGAAGGAACTGCCCGACATCTTCCTGCGCCGTGTCAGGAACTTCAAGATCCGCGGCTCGTCCGGCAAGGTCAACATCGCGCTGGATTCGCTGCCCGAGTTTCCGGCCCTGCCGAAGGATTCGCCGGTCTACCGCGCCGACATGCACTTCACCGATTCCATCGAACGCATGGAGCGCGCCTATGACGACTGGAAGGCCGGGCGCTGGTCTGCCGACCCCTTCCTCGACATGATGATCCCGACCACGCTCGACCCGACCATGGCGCCGCCGGGCAAGCACTTCATGAGCTGCTTCGTCCAATACGCGCCGCCCAAGATAGACGGGCGCGACTGGACCGACGCCGACCGCGACGGCTTCGCCGAAAGCGTGATTTCCCAGATCGCGCAATATTCGCCCGGCTTCCGCGATCGCATCGTCCATATGGAGGTGCGCACGCCGCGCGAGATCGAGGCCGAGGTCGGCCTCACCGAAGGCAATATCTTCCAGGGCGAGCTGACCTTCGACCAGCTGCTCTTCAACCGCCCGGTGCCGGGCTACGCGCAATACCGTTCGCCGATCGGCGGGCTCTATATGTGCGGCTCCTCCACCCATCCCGGCGGCGGCGTCATGGGCGCACCGGGACGCAACGCCGCCGCCGAGATCCTGCGCGATCTCGCCAAGCCGACCCTGCATATGAGCCCGGCCCATGACGTCATCTGAAATGAATTGGGACGCCATCGTCATCGGCGGCGGCCATAACGGCCTCGTCGCCGCCGCCACGCTGGCGAAATCCGGCCGCAAGGTGCTGCTGCTCGAAGCCGGCAACGAGGTCGGCGGCGCGGCACGCACCGAGGAATTCGCGCCGGGCTTTCGAGTCTCCGCGGTCGCCCATCTGCTCAACCGCCTGCATCCCGATGTGGTGAAGACGCTGGAGCTGGAACGCCACGGGCTGAAAGTCGAACGCGGCGATTTCGTGCCCTCGGTCGCGCTGTCCAAGGACGGCCCGCTTACGCTGCACGGCGCCTATGGCGAAGTGCTGACCGGCGCGAGCCCTTCGGAGCAAGCCGCCTGGAAGGAATTGCGTTCACAATTGCTGCGCTATGCCGGCGTGCTGAAGCCGTTCCTGTCGCGCCGGCCGCCGGACCTCGGCAACATGTCGCTCACGGAAATGACCGGGCTTGGCCAGACGGCGCTGGCGTTGAAGCGGCTCGGCAAGGAAGACATGCGCGACTTCCTGCGCGTGCTTCTGATGAATGTCTGCGACCTGCTCGACGAGCAGCTTTCGGACGACCGACTGAAGGGTCTGCTTGCCTTCGACGCGACGCTCGGCTCGCATCTGGGGCCGCGCTCGCCGACCTCCCTGCTCGGTCTCTATTATCGGCTTGCCGGCGAGATCGGCGGCCTTGCGGGCGCGCAAGTCCAGCCGAAAGGCGGCATGGGCGCCGTCGTTGCCGCCCTTCGCGCCGCGGCGGAGAAGGCCGGCGTCTCCATCCGTCGCGCTTCGCCGGTCGCCAAGGTGATCGTCGAGAAGGGCCGCGCCGTGGGGGTCGTTACGCAGAGCCGCGAGACGCTGCGCGCAAAGACCGTCGTCTCGGCCATCAATCCCGCAGCCACGATCCTCGATCTCGTCGGCCCGCGCGAGGTCGACACCGGCTTCGTGCGCAAGGTCCGGAATATCCGCATGAAGGGCGATGCGGCGAAGCTCCATCTGGCGCTCGACCGACCGCCGCAATTCTCAGGCATCGATGCCGCCGGCCATAAGGGTCGCCTCGTCATCGCGCCTTCGCCCGACCATGTCGAGCGCGCCTTCAACCCGTCGAAATATGGCGCGTTCTCGCCCGAGCCGGTGATGGAGATTACCTTGCCCAGCCTGGTCGATCCATCGCTCGCACCGTCCAGCGCCTGCGTGCTCTCGGCCGTGGTGCAATACGCGCCCTATGTGTTGAAAGAAGGCTGGACCGCCGGCAAGCCGCAATTCCTCAAGGCGGTCATGGGTCAACTCGAGACCTATGCGCCCGGCATCGGCGCGACGGTCCGCCACGCCGAGCTTCTGACGCCCGCCGACATCGAGGCGCGCTACCGCATGCCCGGCGGCCACTGGCACCATGGCGAAATGCAGGCCGACCAGATGCTGATGTCGCGGCCGGTCTCCGGCTGGTCGGGCTACGACACGCCGCTCGAAGGGCTGTTCCTTGCCGGCGCCGGCTCGCATCCGGGCGGCGGCATCTCCGGCGCGCCCGGCCTCAACGCCGCGCGCCGCATCATCGCGATGAGGGCATGAGAATGAAATTCGTCGAAGTAGCGCTCTACGGCGAAGGAACGCCGTCATGAACCATCATCCCACGACCAAGCCCTCGGCCGACACTCGTACAACCGCCCAATCCCACTTCCGCACGCTGCGGCTCGGCACGCCTTTCCAGCCGCGCATCGACGCGCTGGGGCTGAAGGAGGACTGGTACAATTGGGCCGGCTATCGCGCGCCGCATTCCCTGTGGGACGAGGAGCTCGAATATTTCGCCATCCGCAGCCAGGCGGCGCTGTTCGACATCTCGCCGATGACCAAATACCGGATCGAAGGCCCAGACGCCGAAGCCTATCTTGACCGCGTCACGCTGCGCGACGTGACAAAACTGAAACCCGGCCGCGTCCACTACACCGCCTGGTGCGACGACGACGGTTTCGTGCTCGACGACGGAACGCTGTTCCGGCTCTCGCCGACGCGCTTCCGCCTGGGTTCGCAGGAGCGGCATCTGCCCTGGCTGCTCGACAGCGCGATTGGCTACGAGGTCAGCGTCGAGGAAGAGACCGAAGCCGTCGCCGGCCTCGCGCTGCAGGGCCCGACCTCCTTCGCCATCCTGCGCGACGCGGGCTTCGCCGGCATCCAGCGGCTGAAAATCTTCGACCTTGCCGAATTCGCGCATGACGGTGGCACCGTGACCATCTCGCGCACCGGCTTCACCGGCGATCTCGGCTACGAATTGTTCGTGTCGGCCGACAAGGCGCTGAGCCTTTGGGACCGGCTGATGGCGGCGGGCGAGCTGCGCGGCATCCGCGCCATCGGCTACACCGCGCTGAACCGCGCCAGGCTAGAAGCCGGGCTGATCGTCGCCAATGCCGACTTCACAGCTGCCGAGCACGCCATTCGCGCCGACCGCCTGCGCATGCCCGACGAGATCGGCCTCGGCTTCATGATCGATTCGGACAAGGGCCACTTCAACGGCCGCCGCGCCATCCTCGAAGCGCGCGGCAGGAAGAAGCTGCGCCATGTGCTGGTTGGGCTGGAGATCGAAGGCAACATCCCGGCCGAGCATGCCATCGTTTACTACAGGAAGAGCCAGGAGGTCGGGCTGGTCAGCGCGGCGATGTGGTCGCCCATGGCCAAGCGCAACATCGCGCTCGCCTCCCTGCAGCGGCCCTATGGCGACACGATCGTCGACGATCTCTGGGTCGAGATCTACGCCATGCGCGAGCTGCAGTACCAGAAGCTGATGAAGAAGGCGAAGGTGGTGCCGCGGCCCTTCATCAAGCTCGACCGCCGCACCGCCAACCCGCCGGCGGACTTCTGACGATGGCAAGCGAAGCGGAAGACCTCGAGGCGGAAGCCGCCGAGCAGTGGCAGCTGGTCAACACGCCGCTCGGCGAGATGTGGTCCGGCCGCACCCGCTACGCGGCGGCGATGTATTTCTTCAAGCGCGGCGAGATGAATGCCGAGACGCTGGAGGTCTACCGCATCTGCGCCCGGCTCGATCAGGAGGACCCTCTGCCGGTCATCCGCGACCGCGGCGTTGGCAAAGACTGGCTGAAGCGAATGGGTTACGCGCAGTAGGCACGCTTCACCCTATGGTTCTTTCCAACACACTCAGCCAGTTGCGATAAGCGATCTTCTCGATCAGCGCGCGTCCGAAACCGCGCGCCGCGAGCGCATCGATGAGCTTGGGCAGGCCGGCGACGTCGCCGATCGGGGCCGGGATCATGGCGCCGTCGAAATCGGAGCCGAGACCCACGCCGTCCTCGCCCAGCGCCTGCAACAGCGAATCGATGTGGCGCACCATGATGTCGATGCTGGTGTCGGCGTTCATGCGGCCATCCTCGCGCAGGAAGCCGGTGGCGAAGTTAAGGCCGACCATGCCGCCCGATTCGCGGATCGCGCCGAGCTGCCAGTCGGTCAGGTTGCGCGAATGGCCGCAGATCGCATGCACGTTGGAATGAGTCGCGACCAGCGGCGCGTCGCTAAGCTCGCACACGTCGCGAAAACCCTTCTCGTTGAGATGCGACAGGTCGATCATGATCCTGAGCTGGTTGCATGCCTTGACCAGCGCCTTGCCGGCATCGGTGAGGCCAGGCCCGGTATCGGGCGAGGATGGGAAGCGGAACGGCACGCCATTGCCGAAGGCGTTCGGGCGGCTCCAGACGATGCCCAGCGAGCGCAGCCCGGCGGCGTGCAGCACGTCGAGCATGGCGAGTCCGGGATCGATCGCCTCGACGCCTTCGATATGGAAAATCGCCGCGATCGAGCCTTTCGCCATCGCGTCGCGCACATCGCCGGCGCTGCGGCAGACGGTCAGCGCGCCGGCGCGCTCCAGCCTGAACAGGATCGAGGCCATCCCTATGGTTGAGGTGATCGCTTCTGCCTGCGGCAGCTCGGGCGGCAACGGCTCGTTGTCGCTCGGCGCCGGCGGCACGGCGCCGCGCTTCGACTTTTCGACCGGCGGCGGAAAGATCGCGAACATGCCGCCGGCAAAGCCGCCCTTTCTGGCGCGCGGCAGGTCGATATGGCCACCCGGCGTTCCCTCGATGAACAGCTTTTCGACATCGGCTTCCTTCGACTGGTAGAGTCGCAGCAGCGTGTCGTTGTGTCCGTCGAAAACGGGGATCAGGTCGGTATCGGTCATCAGGGGAGCCATTCAAATCGGGGACAGGCGAGACGACAGGTTTCGTCCGAACGAACCGTCAACTTAGGCAAGATGGCCGGCCGGTGCAAATGGCAAGACTAGGCCTCTTCCTTCTCCCCTTGTGGGGTCGGAAGGACGGGGCGAGACCCGTGGCTCGCCCCTGGGCGGTGGATCGGCGCGCCAGCGTCGAGACGGATGAGGAGTGTTCCAGCGGAGTGAGACGCTGGCTTTCCCCGGAGCACCCCTCATCCGGCCGCTGCGCGGCCACCTTCCCCGCAAGGGGGGAAGGAAGAAATCCTCTACTGCTTCAGCACATCCGCCCATTCCGGGTGGCGGCGGAACTGGGCGTTGGCGAAGGGGCAGAGCGGGATGATCTTCTTGCC